>JACDOL010000058.1 GCA_017656165.1 Desulfotomaculum sp. | reverse complement strand
AATTAAAAAACCCAGCTGCTGAGCTGGGTTTTTTGGCAGGGGAGACAGGACTCGAACCCGCAACACCCGGTTTTGGAGACCGGTGCTCTACCAATTGAGCTACTCCCCTTTAACTTTTTGTATTATCACCGGCACGTGATATTATAAGATATTTTTTATTAAACGTCAAGGAAAAAATTTTTTACAGGAAATTTGTACGTGTAATACGAATATAATAGTTGATATACAAGACGGAGGTGTCGTAATGTCATTAAAAGTAGGAGTATTATATGGCGGAAAATCTACAGAGAGAGAAGTTTCTTTAAAAAGCGGCGAAGCAGTTTACCAAGCATTAAAGACAAAAGGTTATGATGTGGTTAAAATTGACGCTGCTGATAGCAATTTTATAGAAAAAATAAAAAATGAAAATATAGATGTGGCTTTCCTGGCATTACACGGGAAATATGGTGAAGATGGAACCATCCAGGGTCTGCTGGAGATATTGGGTATACCTTACACAGGATCAGGGGTATTAGCCAGCGCAGTATCAATGAATAAGATAACCACTAAAAAGCTGCTGTTATCTGATAACATTCCAACACCGGATTTTTGTACATACACCAAAAAGGATATTGATAAATTTGGCATTGAACAGGTCAGTAATGAAATTATTGGCAAACTATCACTGCCGGTGGTGGTAAAAGCTCCTTCCCAGGGTTCCACCATCGGTATTTCCTTTGTTAAGAAAAAAGAGCAGATTTCAGATGCCTTAAATGAATGTTTTAAATATGACAACGTAATTATGATTGAAAAATTTATTACCGGGACAGAAGTAACAGTTACAGTTTTAGGAAATGATAAACTTCAAGTGCTGCCTCAAATAGAAATAGTATCAGCCACAGGTGTTTATGATTACCAGGCCAAATATACTGTGGGTATGAGTGAACATATTATTCCTCCAAGACTGCCGGATAAGATTTTAGAAGTTACAGCAGATTTAGCTCTGCGCACACATAAAACATTAGGCTGCCGGGGATTAAGTCGTGTGGATTTAATTGTTACTGAAGAAGGGAATGCATATGTACTGGAAGTAAACACCCTGCCGGGAATGACAGAAACCAGCTTAGTTCCGGATGCAGCAAGGGCAGCAGGGATTGATTTCCCCCATCTGGTCAGCATGCTGGTAGAGTTTGCTTTAGAATAAAAGGGTGCGTTAATGCACCTTTTTTTACACTATCGAAAAGAAAATTTTGCCACAGCCTAGGTATTTACCGGAGAAAACGATAGCCGGAAATGTAGGAGATTGATTTATCAAACCCATCAGCCGGAGGCTTAAGAGTTCGTTCAAGTACATGGTCCGGCGTGTTTTTTTATGCAATAGCTAATTTTAAAAAATTAAGACATCAAATTTTTAAAATAGTTGTATAATATGCAGGAAAACATGTCCAGAGTAAAGAAAAAGTAGTTAGTCACTTAATTACTTTACGCTGCTGCAGTCCGGAGGTGTTAATATGGCAGACCGCTGTATTATATGTGGTAGACCAATAGAAAAAAAAGAAGAGGCAAACAAAGGTAACTGGTGGGAGGAAGATGATTTTATTCCCAAACCTAAAAAGAAGCCATCCTCCTTTTGCCAACTTTGCGAAGCTAAGATAAAGAAAGAATCCGATGAAGCGCATAAAGGTCCAAAAAAACAAATGTAAACTACCTCAGGTCTCAATTTTAAAACTGATGTAGAATATTGTTATTTGGGGAAAAATATTAATGACAAGAGACTTTGGAGGTGTATTTTTTTGCGGAAAAAGTTATTTTGGTATCTGCTTACCATAGTGTTTTTACTTTTCAGCACATCATATTGGTTAGCTAACCTGTACACAGACTGGTTGTGGTTTAGCTCCCTAAATTATCAGTCCGTCTTTACAACCATCTTGTTCAGTGAATTAGGACTGCGATTAGCAACTGGGTTAATCTTTTTTATATTTATTTTACTAAACCTGCTGCTTACCAGGAACTTTCTTTTAAGGAAGCTGGAAGAATTTCGTTATAATCGCAGGCAGATATTTGATGGAAATGTAATTGTTATTCAACAGCCTGCTGAGCAGTGGCTAGATAAAATAAATAAACGTTCAGTAGGACTTATATTCTTGTTGTTAGGTTTAGTTCTGGCTTTTATGACTAGCAGTGCTTACAGCGGTGACTGGATTACACTGCAAAAATATTTAAACAGTGTTAAGTTTGGTGACACAGACCCAATATTTAATAAGGACATAGGTTATTATGTTTTTAAACTGCCATTTTATGAATTTATATTGTCTTTTTTAACCTGGACCATTGTAGCTACAGTAATGATAGTAGGAGCTGTGTACTTCTTTGCAGAAGCGCTGGAGAACCGTGGGCGTTTTGAACTTCTAAAAAGTACTCAATCCCGGATTCATATTTCTACTTTAGCTGCCCTTTTCTTCCTATTAAAAGCTGTTAATTATTATCTCAACCAGTTTGGTCTTCTTTTTTCAACAGGTGGGGCAGTTTATGGAGCCGGTTATACTGATACTCACGTAATTTTACTGGCCTTAAAAGTTTTAGCCGTTCTGTCATTATTAACAGCTGCATTAATACTAATTAACATCTACCTCCGCCGGTTTAAGCTGGTTTTATACAGCGTAATTGGTATTGTGGCAGTTTCTATTTTATTAAACGGTATAGTACCATATATTGTTGAACGCTTTGTTGTTGAACCAAACCAGTTTAACCGGGAAAAACCCTATATTGCAAATAATATTGAATATACTAGAAAGGCTTACGGCTTAGATAAAATAGAACAAAAAAAATTTCCAGCAGGTGAGACTCTGGAAGTTAAAGACATTCAAGAAAACCGTGAGACCATTGAAAACATTCGACTGTGGGATTGGAAGCCGCTGCAGCAAACTTACGCCCAACTTCAAGAAATGAGGCTTTATTATGAGTTTTCGGATATTGATATAGACCGATACTATATTAATGGGGATTACCGACAGGTAATGCTGGCTCCAAGGGAATTAAATCAGGGGCAGCTGCCTTCCCAGGCACAGACATGGGTTAATAAAAAGTTAATATACACGCATGGCTATGGTGTAGCCATGAGCCCGGTTAACGAGGTATCTAGAGAAGGTCTGCCCAAATTTTTTATTAAGGACATACCTCCCAGGGGCGCTGAAGATGTAAAGGTTACAAGACCTGAAATATACTTTGGTGAAAAGACAAACGAATATGTAATAGTAAATACTGATACTAAAGAATTTAATTACCCCCAGGGTGATAAAAATGTATATACCACATATGAAGGTGAGCACGGGATAAAGATAAACTCAATTTTTAAAAGACTTTTATTTGCTTACGTACTATCAGATACAAAAATATTATTTACCGGTGATATAACTTCTGACAGTCAAATTTTACTTTACCGCAATATTAGGGAACGGGTACCTAAAATTGCACCTTTTTTATCTTTTGACAACGATCCTTATATTGTAATCAGCGATGGTAAATTGTACTGGATGTGGGATGCCTATACTATCACCAACATGTACCCGTATTCTGAACCTTTCCAAGGAGACTTAAACTACATACGAAATGCAGTAAAAGTTGTTGTTGACGCCTACACCGGTGAAGTGGACTTTTATATTGCAGATAAGGAAGATCCCATTATACAATCCTATAGTAATATATTCCCTGGAATGTTTAAAAACCTGGAAGAAATGCCAGAAGATTTAAGGTCTCACATTCGATACCCAATTGATTTATTTAAAGTCCAGGCTCAAATGTATACCAATTACCACATGCTTAACCCCCAGGTATTTTATAACAAAGAAGACAGGTGGGAACTTCCAACAGAAGTCTTTCAAGGCGAAGAACAAGAAATGGAACCATACTATACTATTATAAAATTACACGATTCTAAGAAGCCCGAATTTGTTCAAATACTGCCATTTACTCCTACAAATAAAAAGAACATGATTGCATGGCTGGCAGGCCGATCAGACGGTGAAAATTACGGTAGGCTTCTGCTTTATGAGTTCCCTAAACAAAAACTAGTTTACGGGCCAATGCAGGTTGAAGCTCGAATTGACCAGGATACCACAATATCCCAGCAGCTTTCACTTTGGGATCAGAGGGGTTCATCTGTAATCAGGGGTAATCTTTTAGTTATCCCAGTTGAAGACTCTATACTTTATGTTGAACCCTTGTATCTAAAATCTGAACAAAGCAGTATGCCGGAACTGCGCAGGGTTATTGTAGCTCACGGCGATAGGGTTGTAATGGAGCCTACACTTGAACTGGCTTTACAGCGGATATTTGGTAAAGGAACTGGAGCACCGGAAAAAGAAATTTCAGGACCTGGTGCTGAACCTCAACCTAAAAACGAAACAATTGACAGTCTTGTTAAGAAGGCGGTACAAATATACAACCAAGCGCAGGAGCAGTTAAAGAATGGAGATTGGGCAGGTTATGGGGAAAGTCAAAGACAATTAAAAGATGTCTTGGATAGACTTGTCCAGCAGAGCCGCTAAAAATAACCGGGTTTAGACCCGGTTATTTTTTAAAACTAAGTATAAGTTTTAACACAGCCAAGGTATTTACCGGAGAAAACGATAGCCGGCAAATTTAAAGAACGAATTTTTTTTGAATATTTACTGAAAAATAAGTTTATTTTTGTTATAATTATATAATAATTATCAAGTAGAGAGGGTAATGCTTATGCTGCAAAATTACACAGAAACTGTTGTTTTACAGTTGTTAAACAGCGTGCTAGAAGACTATAAAAAAAATAAAAACCCCAATATATGTACCTGTGAACGATGCCGCCAGGATATAATGGCCATTGCTTTAAATAATTTACCACCCCGCTATATAGCTACAGACACTGGAGAAGTAATAACTCAAGTAGCATTTAACCAGTTTGGGGGAAGAGCTGAGATTATTACACAGTTAATAAAAGCCATAGAAAAAGTGAATGCAAACCCAAGACATTAATATTTGAATGACCAGCTGTGCTGGTCATTTTTTTAAAACGGCAAAATATTTCATATTATTTTAGAGGACATTTCAAGGCAGTTCAAGAACTAATGTAATTGGTAATATATGGCAAGGGGGTGAACTGCCTTGAAAAAGATTATTCTTATATTCTTAACAGCAGTGTTTATAACAGCTAATGCTTTGGTCGCTGCTGTCAATGTCTGGGGTAATACATATGATAACACTAAAATAAAAACTGTTATTAAGAATGCTGTTGAAAATACAGATTGGATGCATGCCAAAACTCAGCAGGAAGTATATAATATTTTAAGCCAGTACTATACCGGTAAGATATTGATGGAAAACACAAAGTACACCTGGGAATTTATAAAGCATCCCACTGATTTTTACTGGACTACCACAGTTGATAAGTACAGCATAACCTATACAGATAAAAATACAGCACTAGTAAAAGCTTACTTAACTGATATTAAAGTTATTGATAATCAAAAACTAGAGGGTAAAGCAGTATATAAATTGGTTAATACAAAAAACGGTTGGAAAATTTGCCATGCAGAATATAATTGGAACTGGTAGACAATGGTATAATTTTAAACAATATTGGAAATGCTTAGCCTAAATAAAAAGGCGGAGGTGAATTGGTCTATGAGGATTGGCATGTTTTCAGATAGTTACCGGCCTTATACCAGTGGTGTTGTGCGTTCATTAGAAACATTTAAGACTGAATTAGAATCAATGGGACATGAAATATTTATTTTTGCTCCTAATTACCCTAATTGTGAAAGGGAGCCTAATGTATATAGATTCTTTTCTATACCCGCACCTACTAATAAAAACTTTACCCTTGCGCTTCCATTTTCCATTGGCCTGCTTTCCAAAATAAAAAAACTAAAGTTGGATATTATTCATGTGCACTCTCCATTTCTCATGGGACGGTTGGGAGTGAGGTGTGCTAGAAAATTGGGATTGCCGCTGGTATTTACTTACCATACCCTTTATGATAAATATGTTCATTATGTACCCTTCAGCCAGAATGTAACCAAGGAATTAACTCAGAAATTTACCATTGATTTTTGCAATCACTGCGACATGGTCATTGTGCCAACTAATATAATCGCTGATCGTTTAAGAAAAAGCGGTGTCAAAGTACCCCTTACTGCTGTCCCAACCGGCATTAATGTGGAAGAGTTTAGAACTGCAGATAAAGATTGGTTACGAAAAAATTATAGTATACCAGGCAGCAAAAAAATTATGCTTTTTGTCGGACGGCTGGGGCAGGAAAAAAATATAGATTTTCTGCTGGAAAGTTATATTGAGATTTATAAACAAAGGCCAGATACAGTTCTTGTGCTGGTAGGCAGCGGTCCCGAAGAAGAAAAATTAAAGCAAAAAGTAAAGGAATTTAATCTTGAAAATCAAGTTATCTTTACCGGGACGAGACCAAAAGAAGAAGTGGTTAAAATATATGCCGGGGCTGATTTGTTTGTATTCGCTTCAGTAACTGAAACACAGGGGCTGGTTATTGCTGAAGCAAAAGCAGCAGGATTACCTGTAGTAGCTGTAGATGCTTTTGGTGTATCTGAAATGGTGGTGAATGGTGAAGACGGCTACCTATGTCCACTGGACTTAAATATTTTTACAAATTCCGTGCTAAAAATCTTAAATGATGATAGCCTACGGCAAAGTATGGGGCATATGGCTTTAAAAAATGCTGAGAAGCTATCTTCCCGTAATTGTGCTAATAAACTGCTGCGGGTATATAATAAATTGATTCAAACTAAAATACAGCATGATAGACTTCATGGATAAAAATAGCCAGCTGTTAATAGCTGGCTATTTTTATCCCATTGGCTTACAATATTTTTGATAATATTTTTTAAAAACCTTGGCCTGGTGTTCTTTATCCTCAGCAGCCCTCTTTAGCCATTCTGATATATACCTGTCACTAATTTTCATGGCCAATTCTTTATACTCTTTAGCCAGGTAATTATTTTCTTGCGTCACATCCATTAACAGATTACATACGTTACAAAGTTCATAGTTTACATAGTTACCACACCAGGGTTTGCCGCAGCCATTTTCAAACCTTGGTTCACAGCCCAGCATTTTAATGAATTCCATAGTGTCGTATATATGCCTCATCTCAATCATAGATGCAGCCTTAAGCAGTTCAGCAGCATGGTTATATTGAGTATCTTTAAGTAGAATATGATAATACAGGTATTTATGATAAAGCGTCATTTGACTTTCCTGCCCGGCCAATATGTTTTGAAGTATTTCAGCATATTTTGAATTTAATTCTTCAACCTTTACTTCAGGATAAGGTTGAGGTAAACATAACTCAGCTAATTTTTCTTTATTTGGCATTACTAGGCAGTGCCCATCGTAATATTGGCCGCCATCATAATGCCCGTCATCAAAACCAGGAATATTAATAACCATACCAGGCATTATTAAACTAGGATCTTTTATTTGGGGGTTTGCTTCTATCAGTGCATCTAAGCTGATACCATACCTCCTGGAAATTTTATATAAAGTGTCCCCGGGCTGAACAGTATACTGCATAAATTTCCCTCCTAGCCTTTTCTTATAGATTATGTTACATACTCTTCTATTGTGAGAAGGGAATTTATAAAGGATTATGAAAAAAAATGTTGAAAAAAAATTATAAACACCGTTAATAGAGGAGATGGTTGTAATTGCTAAATATTGAAAAAATAAAAAATAACTTGTTTTGGGATTTTAAGTTCGAAGATGAATTCAAGTACAACAAATCGGGGTACACCTTTATTATCGATGTGTACTGCGGCAGTGCAAAACTTGTCCTGTACAGATTCACACCGTACGGCAGCCGCTCTAAAGAATTAGATAAACAACCCCCTGCAGATATGATTGATAAGGCCTTAGTAGAACAGGGGAATGCAGGTAAAAAAGATGGCTTTTATTATATTAATGCCCCCCTCCAGAACTGGATTAAAGAAAACATTTTAAAAGATGAGTAAAAATGTAATTAACAAAACCCTCCTGTAATTTTCAAGGAGGGTTTTGTTAATAGGATATTAAAAATGTTAATTTAATGTTAATAATATTAGTTGTATAAAGGTATTTCTTTGCTGATAAAGAATAATAAACTGGGTTAATTGTTTGTCAAAATTAGTCATAATAAACGTATGAAAGGTAGATATCTTATGGTAAAAAGGATTCTGTTTTACCTGCTTGTAATAACTCTATTAGCAGCTATTCCTGCCTGTGAAAATAATAATAATAATAATAAAACTATAAGAATAGTTGGTTCCACCTCAATGCTCCCTGTTTCAGAAATGCTGGTCGAAAATTTCAAAAAAAATCACCCTGGCGTACAAATTTTTATCCAAGGTGGAGATTCCGAGCTGGGAATGAGGAGCATTAAAAATAATATTGCTGAAATAGGCTCTTTGTCTCGTCCCCTTACCGATAAAGAAAAAAGTTTGGTTAAATCATACATTATTGCTCAAGACAGCATTACTGTCATTGTTAACAAAAAAAATAATATAAAAAATGTCACAATAGAAGAATTACAGCAAATTTTCACTGGAAAAATAACCAACTGGATGCAGCTGGGTGGACCGGATGCGCCTATAACATTAATTTCAAGGGAGCAGGGGTCAGGAACTTACAATGTCTTAAAAGATCTTGTAATAGGTAATAATAATGAGATTTCTAGTAATGCATCAATTATGAATTCTTCTGGCGCAGTGCGAACGGCAGTATCCCGGGATAAATATGCCATTGGATATATATCATCTGCGTATGCAGATGACAGCGTAAAGGTTCTTCAGGTAGTTGATAAGGATAATAACCAAATAAAATTAACAAGACCTCTTATTTATATAACAAGCCAAAATACTAAGCCCATAGTTAAACAGTTTATAAAATATTCCACAAGTAAAGAAGCTAAAGAATTAATTAATAAAATTTTAATCAGTTAATTAGCCTGGAGGTATGAATATGGAATTATCTGTGCAAGAAGTCCTTTTTCGTGCTTTCGGCGGGTTGGCTTTATTCTTATTTGGTATTAAATATATGTCAAATGGACTGCAGAATGTTGCCGGCCAGCGCTTAAGAATTTTTTTAGAAAAAGGAACTAAGACACCTATCAGGGGGGTAATAACTGGTGCTTTAGTAACTGCTCTTATACAGAGCAGCAGCGGTACCACTGTCTTGACAGTGGGGCTGGTAAATGCGGGTTTACTAACGCTGAAGCAGGCTATTGGTATAATTATGGGTGCTAATATCGGAACAACCATGACAGCTTATTTAATAGGTTTTAATTTAAAACACTATGCCCTGCCGATATTAGCCGTTGGTTCCTTTTTGTTATTTTTCTTTAAAAACAAAAAAGTAATCAACATGGGACAAGTTTTGTTTGGTTTTGGTGCTCTTTTTTATGGCATGGATGTAATGGGAAGTGGGTTAAAACCTTTAAAAGATTTACCGCTTTTTATAAATTTAATGGTCAACGTTGAAAATAATCCACTGCTGGGTGTGGCAATAGGAACTGTATTTACCATGCTGGTTCAGAGCAGCAGTGCAACCATTGGTATTTTGCAGGAACTGGCTGAACAAGGTTCTGTAACATATCTGCAGGCTGTACCAATTTTATTTGGTGATAATATTGGTACCACTATAACCGCCCTGCTTGCTTCAATAGGTGCTACAGTTGCTGCAAAACGCACTGCCATGACTCATATGCTTTTTAATATTAGCGGTACAGCAATATTTCTTCCTTTAACCTTAATGGGAGTGTTTCCAGAACTAGTTAAATATGCTACCAATTATGTATTTGTTTTATTGCCCGGCTTTGAAGGTACCTGGGAAACATTAAACATAAAAATGCAGATAGCTCAAACACACGGTGTATTCAATATAACAAATACACTGATCCAGCTGCCCTTTGTTAGCGTCTTAGCCTGGGCTGTAACCAAATTAGTACCGGGAGAAATTGCCCAGTTTGATGCTAAGCCCAGATACCTTGAACCCAGGTTGTTATCACAACCTGAAGTAGCTTTAAGGCAGGCCAAATTAGAACTAGTTAGGATGGGCAAGCATTCAGCAAGCTTCTTTGATAATTCAATAAAGTTCTTCTTTAATACAAAAGATAAAGAGCTCAACCCCATGTTTTTAGAACAGCAAGAACAATTAATTAATAGACTTGATGAAGAAATAACAAACTACATTACAAATTTAACATCTCAAAATTTAACAAGGGATCAGTCTAACTATGCTTTGACACTGCTTCATGCTGTAAATGATCTTGAGCGTATTGGCGATCATGCTGATAACATTGTAGAACTTGCCGTATATGCTGTTGAAAATAAAGTTTCTTTTTCCCAGGAAGCATTAAAAAGTATTAAGGAAATGGCCAGTTTAACTGGAGAAACATTACAGCTAAGCCTTAAGGCACTGGAAAAGAATGATCACGAACTGGCCCGGAAAGTAATTAAAAACGAGGTAGTAATAGATAATCTGGAACGAGAATTTAGACAGGGGCATATTGAAAGATTAAATGAAAAGAAATGCAGTGGGATAGCAGGGGCAGTCTTTTTAGATTTGCTGAGTAATATGGAGCGTATTGGCGATCATTCCGTTAATATAGCAGAATATGTCCTAGGGGATATGGGATCGGTAGAAAGAAGAAAAGTTAAATCTTCCAGCAGATCTATTGCTTATGACAGCATAATATAACAGAAGCCACCGCGAAGGTGGCTTTGTTTACTTTACCGGAGAAAACTATCTATAGCCGGAAATTCAAAGTTTTTTCTTATTTATTGAATACTTGCTGCCATTTGATATAATTAATCAATGATAATACTACCCGGGGTGGTGCATAAAATGGGAAAAGTAGTTAAATTTAGACCTCGAAAGCAGAAAAAATTAAATTTTCAATTTAAAAGAAAGCACAACAGGAAAACATCTAATACTACCGTTAAAAACGTAGTATACTTTATTATTTTATGTGCAGCAGTGTATCTGGCCGGCAAAATTATTTAAATTAAATTTAAGTCAGAAAATTGATAAAATATAATTATCCCTGCAGGATAAATTTATTTAATAAAGAACTTATAATTAAGGAGGAATTATAATGCTGAATTTTAGTTTTTGGGATATAGTTTTAATTATGATAATCAGTTTAATTGTTTTTGGTCCTAATAAACTGCCAGATGTTGCTAAATCAATGGGGAAGGGTGTAGCGGAATTTAGGCGAATGGCCAATCAAGCTACCGAAGCATACAAAAATGAAACAAGGCAATTAAAGGAAGATTTAACAGAAGAATTTACAGGAAATTTAACAGGTTCAGACCAAAAAACAGAAAAAAAAGAGACAGCAAAATATAGTGGTGATAAAAAAATTTAAGGGTTCGTTTTGAACCCTTTTTTTACTCTATTTTGCAGCATTTACTGCGGTTTTATTTTTTCTGCGAATTCTTTTTTTCTTTACTTTATTAGCTTCTGGTTCATGCTTATTACTCACCGGCTCAAATGCTATTTCAATAAATGAGTACAGCAGCAGCCAACTGGTAACAAACAGAAAAAATTCATGATAGAGTGGTTGTGATGGGTGATTAACATATTTAAAACTAAACCAAGCAGCCCCTATACCTGACAGCACAACAGTCAATCTGTTGAGTACATTTGACAATGTTAATACCCCCTGTTGACAATATGCGATCTACTTCAACAAAGGGCTAGAATTTTCCTTTATAGGGATATATTATTTTACTTGTTTTTTCTTAAAACCAATTTAACTCCTCTTTCAGGGTATGCTGTAAAAGACATTAGTCTATAACCTTTCTCTAAATATTTATAGGATTCTTCTATTGCATCTTCTACATCATGAAGAAAATGCTCTCCTTTGTCACCAAAGTGCGGTGCATTGTTTACAATTATATCCTGTTCAATGTAGTTATTACTGTTCTTTGTATGTTTCACATATTCACTCATAGCTGCACCTCCTATATGTATTATTTCCAACATGACAGCTAATTTTCTAAAATAAAATACCAGCCCCGGTAGAAGCTGGTACTTTTGGAATATCATTATGATGTGTGTTGAATTAATTTACAGCTTTTATTACTCTGACCCCTAAGCTGATAAACTTTCTTGGGTAAATTATAGGTGCAAAAATGTATAACTATATCTGTAGCGGGAATGCGCCGGTGGGTATTATACCGGCAGTATTGACAATCTAATGTTTTAGTTCTAAAAGATATTTTAGCATACTTAGAAGCCATGTCCCCACCCCCGATAAACTCTTCTACTATATTAGACGTTAAAAGTAGAAAAAAAGTGCCAAAATACGTCAAAATATTTTATAAAAGATAATTATTTAAATTTTTTATAAGATTATTTTCACCGTGAGTAAAAAAGGGGTTTTTTTAACTAGAAAGAATAAACAAAATATTAACTATTTTTACTGGGAGGAGTTTTAAATGAAACATTTTACTGCTGAAGAGTTAAGAAACATTCTATCAAGACTAAGAAAGAAAGAACAAGTAAATGAAGAAGAACTAGAAATACTAAAATTTTACATACCGCTGCATCTAAGTAAAGATAATGCTGAAAAAATGGCCCAACTGGTTGCAGAAATAAGGGACGGGAAGCGTCCACCGTTATCAAGAAAAGAACAGGCAGAAATGCATAAACAAAACATAAAGGAAAGCCTGGATAACCTGGTTAATACTTTACCTACCATGGATGACAAACAATTTGAAGAAATATGTTCAATGTGTGAAACACTACGCAGGCAGATAGCTGGAAGCTGCTAACTAGAAAAAATAATGAATCAAATAATCTATCCTGCCTTTTTTAATAAAATGTATACCGGAAAATTTCATGACTTTTTTTACCTGCTCTCTGTACTGGGGTGCATAACAATGTATATCACATTTTTTGCAGGAAGGTTTTGGATCTTTAGGGCAGAGCATTAGTCTTTTAGCTGCATAAACAGCAAGTTGGCTGCAGGTTGGGCATAATTCTACCTGCTTATTTTGTATTTTAGTTTTAGATTGATTTTTATGATGGTAAATACAGTATGTTTCAATGAATTTTAAAAGTACTTCAACATCTTTATAAGTATTTCTTCTAAACATTAAAAATCACCCCCGCTTGTATACGGTTTAATTGAGTAATCTCAGGAAAAAGATGTGTAAACAGATACATAATCCCAGTTAAGGTATGGGATTACAAATTCAAACGAAACAGCGAAGACAT
>JACDOL010000057.1 GCA_017656165.1 Desulfotomaculum sp. | reverse complement strand
TTCCTGGAGCCAGGGATGGGATTTGAACCCACGACCTACGCATTACGAGTGCGTTATACTTTAGATAATGCATAATGGTTAAATGCTTTTAAGCCTTGCCTGTTGCGGGCTAAGGTTAATTTTTTCTCACTCAGTATGTATAAATTCGGGAACGATATATTAATTTGGGCAACGGTTGGGCAACGGTTAGGGCAATGAAATTATTAATGATAAGCCTGCGCAGCAAAGCGCAGGAGCACGAAGCAAAGCGGAGTGTTGGGGGTGCGGCCGCACCCCATAAACTTAGGTGCGACTGCACCGTTAAAATGACCCCGAACCGAGGCAGTTGCGCTGGCCAGTGCATTCAAATATCACCCCAAAAGCCAGCGGATCTGCCGGACATGCATAATTAAATAATGGGCATCCACGGTCTGTTAAGACGGTGGATGCTTTCCTTTTTTTCATGGGTGCAGCTGCACCCATTTTCTTTTGGCGGCACCTGCCGCCTTGCAAAACTGGCCAGGGCATCCAAAAAAAGAGCTGGGGGTTAACCTCCCAGCTCAACTTCCCGGTGCTTACTTCTTTCACTGGCCCGATAAGCCAGTTCAGCCATGCAGGCAAAT
Source organism: Desulfotomaculum sp. (assembly GCA_017656165.1). GTDB lineage: Bacteria > Bacillota > Desulfotomaculia > Desulfotomaculales > Desulfohalotomaculaceae > Desulforadius. The sequence continues at coordinate 13,032 of JACDOL010000057.1, read as the reverse complement.
GCTATATGCTTGCAAACCGCACCAGTGTAAACTGCATCCCTGCAGCTGCAGCGGCACTTAATCTGCTTACCAACCTGCTGCACCGATACATCGTAAGCCTTGCCATCATAGCGAACTGTACCCTGCAGCAGTGCTTCTTTTCTTTCTCTGCAATCCCACTGCCAGCCAGCCTGTAACCCTGCCAGCGCCCGGCCAAACCTGCCATCTGCAATCTTGCCTAATATCTTTCTCAACATTTTACCTGCCTCCCGTTTTCTTTACAAACACCGAGCCGGCCCGCCGGTCAAGGGCCGCGCCAGCGGGCGGAGCAAAAAATTTTACTCTACTTAAAACACATGCATGTAAAATTTTTTGTGCAGCGTACCCTTGACGGGTGGAGCTGCCGCCTGCGGCAGAGGCGAGGTATAATGAAAAGAGCGGGATGAGAGGCTGCTTTCTTCCAAAGCGTTAAAACCCCCGGCCCCAAGAGTGGGGCGGGGGTTGGGGGCTGGGGCTGAACTGGCCAGTGTGCCGCAGGCACTCTGGCCCTAAGCTGAAGCACTGCAGGTAAAGAAAAAGCCGGTGCCGTTTTTGGGCACGGGCTTGATCTATCTTGTAAAAGATAATATGGTAGGCAACCCCGACTCCAGACCGAGGCAGTTGCGCTGGCCAGGGTATAAAACCCCGGCAGTTATACCTGGCCAGCGTACCTGCCGGGCATGCATTTAAATAAATGAGTCCCAACGGTTTGTTACAACTGTTGGGGCTTACCTTCTTATCCTTCAAGGGTGCAGCTGCTCTTTGTTGTTTTTGGGTAGCGACTGCCGCTAGGGTACTGGCCAGGGGTGCCATAGATATGCAGTTTTTTGTTAAGAATTAACACATTGCTTTTACTTTCCTATAGTCCTATTATCATGAAGAATTGCCCAAATGTATGAAGGTCCTCTGACCGTATTATTTATGACACCAGGTCCATTGAATGGAATTAACTTATAGGCTTTTTTAATATCTGCTTTAGTTATTTTTTGGTCCGTTCTGCTTGGTATTAAGCAGTCTTTAACAACTATATATGTAAATTCCTTTCCAGTCTTTGTACGAAACGTTTCACCCTCATTGGATAAAATGCGATTCCATACCTTATTAAAATCAGGCACTTCTTATCACTCCATACTGCATGAATTAAATTCTTTTTTATTGGCGATGCTGTCCTTTTAGATTGGCCAAGGCACAGCTTTTATAATTTTTATGCTTTAAAAACCGGTTTTTCATCTCCACCCCATTTAATTTCTACTTCATCGATAGGTTTATCATATAAGAATGAAAGCAGCTGTACCATTTTACCTTCTTTGATAATCTCATAAAAGCTGCGCTTAATATGCAGAATATAATCCCTTTTATACCGCCAATTCCTAGCATCATACTCATAAACCCTGGAGTCAAATTAATTAATTTTTATTAAATCCTCTCGATCAAAGTTATAGCTGCTGGCTGATTTCTTTTCGGGTTTTTGTTTGCATTCAAAGGAATAATCCTTAATAACACCACTTCGAGATTTGAGCGAAAAAATGCTCTCACCTATAGATGATATATCATATACCAGTATAGTCTTCATTACCCTAACTCCTTTTCGATTGGTTGAATTTTTACCATTATACTTCTATTAATACTAACTGACCAGGGTCAAAGTTGCTATTTTACCAGCATATTTGTCAAATAGGCAGTCATGGCCAGTGCTGCTGGCAATGACTGCTATCTTTTAATTATACCCAAGCTGCAGCTACAGCCATTATTGTGTCGGTAGCTGCCGAGGTTATCACCTGGTTGGCGGCCAGTGTCTCCCGCGGTTTGTTGAGCTGCAGGTACACTTTTTTATCGGTCTAGTTAACAAAAATTAGCTCCCGTTTGACATAAATTAAATCTTGTACTCCCATCCTCCAGGCTAGCAAATTACAGCTCTAGTTCTTTTCTCTGCCTTTCCGCTTCTTTTAATGCTTTTCTACTTCTCTCGGTGGGCCGTAATGGTAGAAAGTCTAAAAGCTCCAGCACAGCTTTTCTTCGTTCTTCATTGCTGGGAAACCATATCCACACGTTTGGCATTTTATTCCTCCTTTCTTTCTGGTATCTATATATACACGAGCAGTTTTCATTCGGTTCAGCAAGAAGAAAATGATGTTCTAAGATTACTACGCATGTCCAGTACCCAAGCGTCAGCCGCCACATAATAAATAAGGGCGCAGCTGCGCCCTTAAGGTATAGTTAAATTAATTTCACCCCTCCTGTTTTCTCGGGTCATGTCTCTTTTTAAGTTTACTGATGTAAACAATGTTTACTAAGCAACTTTTAATGTTTTTACAATTTAAGCATTTTTTATTAAGAACAAAAAGTAATCTATTAAACTTAACAGATTCTTTTTTATCTTATAAAACTACACCTTTAAGTTGAATTCTTTTACCTTTACCACCTGAAGGATATGTCCATTTAAACGGGGTCCCGAAATGCCCACCTTTAACCTTTAAGATATCTTCTATGTATTCTTCCAACTTATAGATTCTAAATTCTAACGTTTCATTCTGGTATACTATCATATAATATGCCCATTGCGTATCAGGGTTTCCATCCCCACCTATACCACCATATACCCATTTCGCTAATTTCTTATTATACTTTGGTAGTTCTCTTTCCAAGTATCTTGTAAACTCACTCCCAAGTTTTCTTTTCCCACCAACTCTTTGAAACTCTTTTAATGCCTTTTTTAAAAAAGGATCGTCTATTTGCAATACATCAATAAACTTGTCAACAGGATACTCATGAACGGTTACCCAATTACTACTTGTTCTTTTACAACTAAAAGTGTAGTTTTTAGTGCTTCCATCATAAAATGTTACCATAAGTAACACATCTGTTTTAGGTTTTCCTCCAGAAGATAACAATTTAACATCTCTAGTAGCATTTAATCCTTTTACTGTAGATGGATCATTGATACCAATAACATTCATAATCTTTTGAAAACATGGGTAAAATAATCCTGTTTCAAGCTCATCAACATTAGTCCATTTAGCAAAATTTTTTCTGTTATTAAGAATTTTTTCTATTTTTTCTTCAAAATCAAGACCTTGTAAGGCTTTTTGTTGTCCTACTACCTTACCATGGAAATACTTTTCTTCAACCATTCTATAAAACTCTGATTGACTAACTACACAGTCTATAGAAGAATATATTTGATTATTTAATATTTTATTATGGTAAGATCTTGCATTATCACGTTCCGAGTCAGAAATATGGTCAGGATATACAATGATAGACTTTTTTATATCTTCTACCTTTTTAATGTGATATGCGTTCCACTGTTGGATATTTATTCTATCTGTGCGTATTGATGTAGTAGAATGCACTATCCATCTCTCATTATCGTCAAACATTATTAGAAACTGGAAGTAAAACTGTTTCGGGTTAATATCCCTATAGCCTGCCCTAAAAGTTTCCTGGTATTTTGATATATAACCTTGTTTCTTAAGCAATTGCATTAAATCACGTAGGCTCATCTTTCCAAAAATACCATGAATTAATTTAGACGTATTATCACTCATTTTCACCACTTCCTTTCTACATTTATTCATATTATTAAATTTTAACAAAATAGAACAAGAAAAGAAAATTTTTTGAGAATATAATTATGAGATATACTAACGGGGACTTAAAAAATAATTTTCCTAAAACAATAATGACCTCGGCATAATACCGAGGTCATTATTAGCATTGTAGTCTCTTTTTTAAAACTGTCTATACTTAGGGGACCAGTTTAAAACTAAATACTTTCTTTTAGTCTCAATTATTTTTAATATTTCTTACTTTCTTGGTTATTTTTAATATTTCATCAATTGAATTTTTTAACTCTTTATCTTGTCTATCCCACCATTCCCAGAAAGCATCTTCAAGTATTTGATTTTGGTTTTTATGTAAAATAGTACTAAGGTAAGATAATATATCTATTAATTCATCTGTAAAAGTAAGTGTAATTTTCTTTTTCATACTACACCTTCGACCTGTTTAACTTCTGGGTATATGGATTTAAGAGTGTTTACAATTTCTTTTGCAATATTGTAAGCAAGTAATGGAGGGATAGCATCTCCTATCTGTTCATACTGGTCCTGCTCCGGATCACTGTGAAATTTAACATGCGGCCCCTTAAAAATAAACCAGTCAGGAAAACTTTGTAATCTTGCAATCTCTCTTGGAGTTAAAGCCCTGTCTAAACGAGGATGAATCATTTCATCAAGGCAATGCGATGTTACTGTAAAACTTGGTTCGTCTTCCTTTAATCTTCTATTTCTTGCTGCGTAAATTTTTTTAGGAAAATATCTTTCAATTAATTCATCTTGATTATTTCTTTTTAACCTTTCACATGCAGATTTCATATTTTCACCTTGTCTTATTAAAGACATTCGGATTCTCATATTTTTCTTGTGGTTTACTGCCTTATGGTTAGTAATAGTTTTAGAATTATAATTTAAATGAGCAGGAGCAGGCTTACTAATACCACGCATTATTTTTAAAAATTCTAATCTTGTTGGATTTGTAACAGTATTTATATCAAAATTATAGACTGAACTTTCTTCTCCTGAATCTATTTGTGGTAAATCCAGGATTGCATCTGCTACAGTTAAATATGGATTTTTTGTTCCCGGGCCATGAGTAGGTGTTGGGTATTTAAATTTTGCATATTTAAATTTTTCATTTATGGCAACAAGAAATATACGTTCTCGGTTTTGTGGTATTCCATAGTCAACTGCTTTCAAAAGGACTGTATCTTTGTCCCTGCTTACTAATCGATACCTAGGTACATTTTTTAATTTTTTTTCAAACTCATCACATATCACTTCATACATTTTCCCAGGTTTTCCATTTAATTTTTTTGAAAATAAACCTTTTACATTTTCAAATAAAATCATCGAAGAATCAACTTCTCTTGCAATTCTTATTATATTCATAAACAAGTTATTTCTATCGTCGTCTTCTTTTCTATCACCTGCCATACTAAAACTTTCGCAAGGTGCACCACCTGTTACGATATCCACAGTACTGACACCAAAACGGTTATTTAAAATCTTTTTAATTAAACTACCTTGAACCTTATTAATATCTCCATAAATTAGCAAAGTTCTATCATTAGGTTTAAAATATGTATCAACATTTTCAAGAGTCCCGTTTAAATATTTTTCTAAATCAAAAATATCAGCCCCATGATTTGCTGCATAAGTCTGTACCGTCCAATAACTCCATTCAACAGCAATCAACGGCTTTATTCCAGCCCATTTAAAACCTGTACAAAGGCCCCCAGGGCCGCAAAACAAATCTATCGATGTGTACATGTCAAATTCCTCCTAGGTTTTATATACCTAAGGTAAATTCTACGTTATGTACTTGTTTATGTCAATAAATACATAATTATTTAATTGTGTATTTCTGTTTATAAGCATTTAAAGAATAAATAAATTTTTCATATTAAAGGTGGTATAATTTTGAAAGAAGAAAAATCAAAGGATTTATAATAAAAATAGGTTGTTGAATAATTAATTCTGTTGAAAAAAGGAAAAATCTATCGCAATCTGGTAAAGTGTAAGTGCTACCAAACAACAAGCCAGAAAGGATAGATTTGACTTGATTTTAGCACTTAACCTTACTCATGAAAACCCTTTACTTCAATTATTTCAAAAAATTGATACTCTGCTTAAGGAATATGAAAAAGAAATTCCTAAGACTACTATTCGTAGAAGGAGATCCCAACTTTTTAGCGATGTACAGATCATGAAATGCCTTGTTTATCAAGCATTTCACCGTATTGTAAGTTTCTGGGAACTAGAGTGGAGATTAAACTTTGACCCCATAGCAAAGGCATTGATTGGGCTTGAGAAAACTCCCGACCATACAACTCTATTCCTGCGGGCAAAACAACTAGAGTCCACTATCTATGAATCACTTTATAAAATCGCTGTTGAGTTTCTGCACCCAGATATTCGCCTTTGTTTTTGGGATAGCACCTCCTTACGAGCTTCCCGCTATGACCGGGAAGCTAAAAGGGGTAAGGGAACTCGCCTTGGCTGGTACGTTGGCTATAAATTGCATGCTATTATCTCGAAAGACCGTATTCCTTTGGCCTGGGATGTAACCACAGCAATGTTTATGACAACCAGGTGGAGTACTTACTTGACGAAGTGAAGCAATTGGACATCTTTATGATTTTAGCAGACGCAGCCTATGACAGTACAAATTTGTTAGAGAAGGCAGACTCCGCCAATATACACTTGGTAGCCGACCTTAACAAACGTAAAGCCAAAGAGCTGAGTCCAGATAATATCAAGCATCCATTACGTAAGAAAAATCTGATTTATCTTCAAGGAGCGCTTGGCTCCCAAACCATGAGGAGTCGAATAGAAGCAGAGCGTTTCTTTGCAACTCTGAAAGTTCAATACCACTTAGAAAACCCCCGTCTATTTGGTTATCGTAGATACAGACGACATGTTATGTGGGTTTTGTTTTCCTATTTGTGTGACAGACTAATCGACCAAGCTCATGGTATTCAAACTGCCAAAGCACCTTGGAATCGCTAAAAATTAGGGGACCCTAAAATTAGTTATAGCTAAAAGATTTATTCAACAAGCTAATAATAGTATAAGCTGCTGATTTTCACGCTAATCACCTTGAATTACCATTACTTTAATGGTGATTTATTCCTTTAATAATTGTTAAAAAATTAATTTAAATGCAATTATTAATATTTTCTAAATTTTATGTTAAAAAAATATTCCTGCCTAGAATATAGTATTTAGACAAAAATTATGTTTATATTTTTAACAAAGAAACTTGTATTCTATTTTCATGCTTTCCTATACAAGTATCCATGAGTACAAGTATTATTTAAACTGCACCCAGTACACCTTGGGTTTTTAGTACTGCAAAATAGCGCTCCAATATCTAGCAAGCCATAATTGTATTCTACCCAGTTGTTTTCAGGCAATAGACTCTCTGCTAATTTCCAGATCCATTTAACGCGTGCATCTCTCGGGGGAGATAACCCGTGAGCTCTTGCAAGTACCCGGGCAATATTTACATCCACGACAGGCCTCCTTAACCCCAGGCAAAAACAAAGCAAAGCATTACTAGCATATAAACCAACATGTGGTAAACTAGCAAGAGTTTTAACCTCAGTTGGTACCTGTCCACCATAGTCATCTAAAATTTTAGCAGCAACTAGCTTAAGCGCTTCCCGGCGCTGGCGGTATAAACCCAGGCGTTTTAAATCTCCTTCTAATTCATCATTACTTGCTAGGAGTATTTTTTCTGGTGAACTATATTTTTCAATAAAAGATTTATACATGGTATTAACAGCTTCAGCCCTTGTTTGTCTTAATAACATTTCTAGTACAAGCCATTGCCATTTGTCTAACTTGTTAACACGCCAGTAAAAATTTCTGCCATATTCACGGTACCAGTTAATAACTTGTTGTTGAAAAACTATATTGTTCATTTTACCCCCTGCCATAGCTATACTTGTCATAATGCTATGCCCCCACCCCTGTATACCTAAAATTATTATAATACCTTGTAGTATGTCTTACCAAAATAATTAAGCTACTAGTAAAACGCATGGGTTCAAGATGCAAGGTGCACTGGCCAGTGCACCTGCAGTATAATTTCTTGAAGGAAAATTAACACAATAAATATTAAGAAACCAGGAAATTAGGTATTAAACAAGGTATTTTTTAAATGTATATTTTTATTGCATTAACCTCAAATAACTGGGACCAGGTGAAGTACTTTCCTTTAATAACTAGGGAGTAAAACTGTTTACTTACACCAGAAAACAAAAACAAGTTCTAAGATTAATATCCCATGTAAGTTAACCAAAAAATATTCTTTCGAGGTGATACTCATGAATGATAATCATTGCCTTGCATTAATAATTGCATTCTACTTGTCAAAGTATGACAAAAAAGCATTACATAATCTTGGTTTTAAAACCTTTAGTCATGCCTTCAACACCATTGGGAATAGGCTTGGTGTTAAACCTAGTACATTGAAAAACATGCGTGATGAATTTGATCCCCTTTACAATAATACCAGGGTGGGTTGGTACCAGCGGGAGCTGAGACCTAGCCGACAGCAAGTATTAAAAATTTATGACCACTTGAGTGAAGATGCATTAACACTCATTGTGAAAGACATCCTTGAGCATTACCAGGATCCTGGTAATAATAAAAGCTTGAATCATATGATCAGGTTTTATATAGATAACATTAAAAATTTCCTTAATGAGAACAAAAGTGAAAGCAAAAATAAGTATAGAAACAGGGGCAGAACAGGAATTAAAGCAGAAACATACTTTCAAGAGTATTTTGAAAGCAATAAAAGTAAACTAGGGTTTATTAATAATAAACTTATAGATAAACGACATGAAGGCTGTGGATATGATTTTGCAGTTGAAGACTCTGAAGTTGTATTTGAAGTAAAGGGACTGGCTGAAAATAATGGTACTATAAATTTCACAGACAAGGAATGGGAAATGGCAAAAATGTTTGGAAATAATTACATTCTAGTTATTGTATATAATATAGCTTCCAATCCAAAAATTAGAATTATTAATGACCCTTACATGAAATTTAATAATAATCTTCAAAAAGCCATATATAGGACTGTAACAGTCAACTGGACTTTAAACTGGAAGCCTTAGCAACGCAACTGGCGTTGCCTGCTGTTCTTTTTACACTACAACTATGCTACATCTACGCACTCCAATCCCAACAGCTTCCTAGGGCTACCACCTGGTAGGACCGCCCGACCTTACGTCTACATGAATGAAGTTTTTGTATTGCCCTACCCCGGGAAAATTCAACTTTTGTGCCGCACTGGCCACTGCCTTTGGGGTCACTCCTTCCACCACTATATCGGCAGCATTACCAACAAGGTGCTGGCTGCCCTTTACACCGCCCACCTGGCGGTTGTGTTCCGGGCAGCGGTAACTGCTGGTTATAACCACCGAGCTGCCGCCCAGGCTGGACCGAAGTTTTTCCAGCATTTTTACCAGGTGAATGTTCAGTTTTACCATGCCGCAGCAGCGGCAGGCGAATTCTTCTTCTTTGAAATGCTCACTTACCTGCCGGCCGAGCTGGGCTTTATGTTCTGCCAAGAGGCTTGCTGCTAGGCGGGTGCTGTTTCCTGCTATACCATCTACCTTTAAGCTGCAGTGCCGCTGCAGTTCCATCACTGCCTGCATGGTCAGTGGGCCAAAGATACCGTCCGACTGGCCGGGGCTGAAGCCGGCAGCTGCCAGGTCTTTCTGCAGCTGCACCACATCCAGGCCCCGGTTTCCCAGCAACAGCATTACCCGCTGCCCCCTGGCCGATTTTTTACGTCCAGTATCTTCTGCATTTGTTCTATATCAATATCTGACTGCCTGGCCACCACAAAGGTCAGCAGCACAACAGACTTCTGCAGGTCCTTTATCAGCGGTTCCAGGCGCACCAGCAGGTAGCAGGCGATAATCATGGGAAAGCCGTAGTTGGCAGCAAGTTTTAAAATATCTTCCATTAAATATCACTCCAGCATATAAGTTTAAAGGCGGGGTTTTTCTGCCCCGCCTTATCTTACGCATTCAGTACATCAAGCTCGGTTACATCGCGGCTTACTATCCTGGCCCCGGCAACGTTTATTAAATCACCGCCAGAGCTGGTAAAAATGTTTTTGGCAATAATGGTATCCATGACATTTTTTACATCAGCCTCGGCCAGTGTCTCCAGCGGGTTGTCGAGCCGCAGGTACACTTTTTTGCCGGCCTGGTTGACAAAAATCAGCTCCAGTTTTACAGACATATATTAAAACCTCCCTTCTCTAAAGAGAACCGCTACAGCTCGTTGTCCAGCGAGCTTAAGTCTTCCTTGTAAACCTTGTTCAGGGTATACTGCTGCAGGCTGGCCAGCGCAGCGGCCACATCGTAAATATCCTGCTCGGTGGATGTTGGTTTCACGTTGTGAAAGTAGCTCTTTTTGAATACAGGGTCACCTTTTTCATCTATCCCAGCTTCAAAAAGCAGCTGCATAGTAGTTTCTACCAGGTTGCTGACTACAGGCATGATTTTCCCCCCCCTCGTTCTTATTGATACGGCGGGGCAGCCGGATACCCCGCCGTAAAGAAAAAAGCCGGGATTTTCTCTCCCGGCTGGTTTTAAACTAACACAGGTGCTGTCACGGTGCAAGTGTTAAAATTAGCAGGCATCGTGGTATTAAGAAAGTGAAGATACGGTAACTTTCTGGTAACTTTTCGGTGACTTTTTATATGCAGCAATGAGTTAGTGTAAATAGTGAATGTACACTTAATTAACAGACTTTTTCTGAAGTTCAACATCCCTAGGCAGTGCACCGGCAGCCGCCGCCCAATAAATAACGGGCGCAGCTGCGCCGTTAAGGGTTAAGTTTAAGGAAAGCCCCAGCAGTTATAACTAACCGCTGGGGCTCGTTTATTTACTCATGTATGCCCGGCAGATACGCTGACCAGGTATAACTGCCGGGGTTTTATACCCTGGCCAGCGCAACTGCCTCGGTCTGGAGTCGGGGTTGCCTACCATATTATCTTTTACAAGATAGATCAAGCCCGTGCCCAAAAACGGCACCGGCTTTTTCTTTACCTGCAGTGCTTCAGCTTAGGGCCAGAGTGCCTGCGGCACACTGGCCAGTTCAGCCCCAGCCCCCAACCCCCGCCCCACTCTTGGGGCCGGGGGTTTTAACGCTTTGGAAGAAAGCAGCCTCTCATCCCGCTCTTTTCATTATACCTCGCCTCTGCCGCAGGCGGCAGCTCCACCCGTCAAGGGTACGCTGCACAAAAAATTTTACATGCATGTGTTTTAAGTAGAGTAAAATTTTTTGCTCCGCCCGCTGGCGCGGCCCTTGACCGGCGGGCCGGCTCGGTGTTTGTAAAGAAAACGGGAGGCAGGTAAAATGTTGAGAAAGATATTAGGCAAGATTGCAGATGGCAGGTTTGGCCGGGCGCTGGCAGGGTTACAGGCTGGCTGGCAGTGGGATTGCAGAGAAAGAAAAGAAGCACTGCTGCAGGGTACAGTTCGCTATGATGGCAAGGCTTACGATGTATCGGTGCAGCAGGTTGGTAAGCAGATTAAGTGCCGCTGCAGCTGCAGGGATGCAGTTTACACTGGTGCGGTTTGCAAGCATATAGCATTTGCCTGCATGGCTGAACTGGCTTATCGGGCCAGTGAAAGAAGTAAGCACCGGGAAGTTGAGCTGGGAGGTTAACCCCCAGCTCTTTTTTTGGATGCCCTGGCCAGTTTTGCAAGGCGGCAGGTGCCGCCAAAAGAAAATGGGTGCAGCTGCACCCATGAAAATCTCTGTTACTATGCGTTTTCTAAATGTATATACTTAATTATTGGGGTAAACCCATTGCTTAATATTTAAGAACAAATATAATTCCTCCTCTGATTAAACACTGTATACTATACATACCTTACTAGTTTTTATTACCCCTTTTGCTATTGCAGTATCGATGAGCTAATCTGGCATTAGATGGGGTAGTTTCTCCACCCTTTGAAAAAGGAACTGTGTGGTCTACAGTAGCATCTTCAAAAATCATAATTTTTTGATTACATATACTGCACATAGGGTTTTGATTAAAAAGTTGCTCTCTAAAACTTCTAGAAAATAGTCTTTGTTGATTGTCGTTACCATCAACTATCGATCGTAATTTATTGCTCCAAATATCTATCCTAGCTCTAACCCTCCGCTTATCCCCGGTACTTTGTGTTATTGCATTTATAAATTCATCGTTGTTAGTCATTAAGTTAACTAATTCATCTCTTATTCTATCTGCTAATGGTACAATTTGATGTTGTTCGTATGGCACAAACCCAACCATCACCGCATCAAATAACGCCTTATTTACTTTTTCTTCCCATTTGCCATTGTAATCGGAACTATTTCCAATTATAAAACGTTTAAAAGCTTTATCTCCAAATACTGTTTTTGATAACAAGAGAGATTTTTTAAAAACTTTGCGGTATTCATTTAATTTGTCTTCATTTGCATTTCTATTTTCTTCCATAAATTTATTCAAAAACCGTTTTAAAGATGAACCATATCTATGATAAGAAGAATAAAAAGCAATAAAACGTAAAATCATTTCTCTATCTACCATTCTATCTTTGTCATGTTTAGATAATTGTACAAAGTTGACCCATTCCTTATCCTCCGATAATTCTTTTAATAAGTTATTAAGACTCCCCCGATAAACACAATTCCTAAGTTCTTGTTCATTAAGTTTTACCGAGCCAGTATTAAGGCGTTCAAAGATTTCAAATTTTATATCTTCATGAGATTCTCTTTTTATAATAATACATCTAATTGGAGTGTTTTTAATTCTCCTACGTGCTTCTGGTTCCAGTTGACTAAATACTTTTCCGTTTAAATCTGACAAAATTGTTAGCTTATTAAGTTTATACTCACCCTTAAGATAACTTATAAAACTGGATAATCGCTGTTGCCCATCAATAACAGATAATGTACCATCTTTTTCTTCAGCCAAATAAACGACTGGTATAGGTACATTTAGTAATACAGATTCAATCAAACGGCTAGACTTAGTGCGGTTCCATACATACAGTCTCTGAAAATCCGGTTGTAAGATAAGATCGCCATCTTGCTCGAGGTCGTATAAATTTCTTATCGAATAATCTACTGATTCAGCAACTAATCTTTTTTTGTCTAATGGAATGTCAGTCAAAGCTTCAAATTCTTCCTCTTCAGCATTTTTATCAGTTATAGGTTCTTGTTGTTCGATATTGTTTTCCCTCATAATATCCCTCCCACCAACTAAACATACAGTTATATTAAATAAACTGGTTTATATTTCCTGCATAAATGTTCCAAATTTCTTAATTTTATGATATAAAAATCAATTTCTTATTCTTAGGCCATTATCAAAATGTCTTGTATTAACTAGGCGCATCTGCGCCCTTGGGCTTCGCGCTCCTGTGCCCAGCTGCACAGGCTTAAC
>JACDOL010000056.1 GCA_017656165.1 Desulfotomaculum sp. | reverse complement strand
TGATACCCTAAAACGTCCTATTTGCGCTTGCTTCCGCACAGCGCAATTGGCTCTACTAATTGGCAGGATGTAAAATAATTGGTATATTTTATAAAAAATATTGACTTTTAATGGAATCATTGGTACTCTTTACTTGTATATTATTGTCGAATGTCGTACTGCATAAGGGGGAGGGATAGAATTATGAAATCCACAGGCATTGTACGTAAGGTGGACGAGCTGGGCCGTGTGGTAATACCCATTGAACTGCGCCGCACCTTAGGCATTGAAGAAAAAGATGCACTAGAAATCTACGTGGACGATGAAAAAATAATCCTAAAAAAATACGAGCCAGCATGCGTTTTCTGTGGTAATGCAGCCGATGTACAAATCTTTAAAGGCAAGCAGGTATGTAAAGAATGTGCTGCTGCCATGGCCGAAAGCACCCGTGCTGTGTAATTTTTAAGTACTTTAATTTTAATTAATATAATTTTATTGAATAATTAAAGAGAGACAGCTGTCTCTCTTTAATTATTTTAATTATTACCAGCGTTAACGTGTGAATATACCTCTCGTTTAGGGATTCCTCGAAGCCGAGCAACTTCCTTAATAGCCTGTTTTTTATCTAAGCCGGATTGTACCAGCTGCATAACGTGATCAGTAATGGAAAGATCATCCCATTCACTGGTTTTTTGTTTTTCCTGGGCTCCTGCAACTACCAGGGTAAATTCACCTTTAACAGGATTTTGTTTATAATATTCTACTGCCTGCAGCAGGTCTCCCCTGTAAAATTGTTCATGCTTTTTGGTTATCTCCCTGGCCACAACTACCGGCCTGTTTCCCAGTATTTTATACATATCTTCTAAAGTATCCACTAACCGGTGAGGCGACTCATAAAAAACCATGGTTCTTTCTTCTTCAACAATCATTTGCAGCCTGCGCCGACGTCCTTTTTTATTTGAGGGCAGGAATCCTTCAAAAGCAAATCTGGCACAAGGCAAACCTGAAGCCACCAGGGCAGCTACAGCAGCAGTAGGTCCAGGAACCGGCACCACTGTAATATTACACTCTACAGCCTTTTTTACTATTTCAGAACCAGGATCTGAAATGCCGGGCATTCCAGCATCTGATACCACCGCTATATTTTGACCCTGTATTAACTTTTCCAGTAATTTATCTCCTTTTTTTTGTTCATTATAAGCATGATAACTGGTCAGTGGGGTATGAATATTAAAATGGGTCAAAAGCTTCCTGGTATGACGGGTGTCTTCGGCTGCTATTAAATCACACTCTTTTAAGACCTTCAGAACCCGCATTGTTACATCTTCCAGGTTGCCAATTGGTGTGGCACATAAATATAGAGTACCTGTTTTTGTACCTGACACTATTTTACACCCACCTCATTGTCCCCCTGGCGTCTAAGCAGTCCTAGACAGAAAAGGCATTCTCCTTCTCTGACCTGGGCAAACTTCACATTGCAGATATGAAAACCCTCGTTATAAAGGCGGAGCAGGGTTGAGTCCTCACTTCCACCTTCAGTATCATTACTTTTTCTCACTTTTTCGTCACAATAAGAACTGTAAGCATCCGTCAGCTGGCGCCGTAATTTTTCATTTTCTTCTTCCAATGAGCGTGCCAGCTTTTTAACCTCTTCCAGTTCTAATAACAGTTCCTTAACCATATACTCCAGTCTAGCTATCCTTCCGGGTAGAGGACCCACTGTTTTCACCCTTTGTATTAATTATTTCAATATCTTTAACTGGAAATTCCATAATATGCTTGTTTTCTTTTAACTCGACAGTCACTGAGTTTTTAAATATGTTAAAGCCCGTTATTTTAGCATCGCCGTTTGGGGTTTTAACATAAGATCCGATATTGGGAAAGTTTTTCTTGGCTTCTTCATAAACTTCATTCTCATATTTTAAACAGCACATTAACCGTCCGCAAATTCCGGAAATTTTTGTGGGATTTAATGATAAATTTTGATCCTTGGCCATTCTAATAGACACTGGATCAAATTCTGACAACCAAACCTTGCAGCATAGTTCTCTTCCGCAGCAGCCCAGTCCTCCCATCATTTTTGCTTCATCTCGTACACCGATTTGCCTCAACTCAATCCTGGTACGAAAAACCGAAGCAAGATCTTTAACCAGTTCCCTGAAATCAACCCGGCCTTCGGCGGTAAAATAAAAAATAATTTTATTCCCGTCAAAGGTTTGTTCCACATCAATTAATTTCATGGGCAGGCCGTGTTTAGCTATTTTTTCTAAGCAAATGCCATAGGCTTGCCTTTTATTTTCTTTATTTTTCTCCAACTGAACTGCGTCTTCAGGGGTTGCTTTACGAATAACTTTTTTTAAAGGAGCAACCACTTCCTCCTCGTCAATTTCTTTTAGACCCACAACCACTTCGCCGTATTCCACTCCCCGGGTTGTTTCTACAATAACGTGATCACCAACGTTTAATTTTATATCCCCGGGATCAAAAAAATATATTTTACCCGCTTTTTTAAAGCGGATTCCAACAACTTTAACCGGCATCCAATTCCCTCCTTCTGCATGACAAGAACAATGCATCTAAAACCAAACGAATATTTCCCCTGGCTTCCAGCCGGGATCGAGCCCGTTCCATCTCTTCCATCATGTCCACCAGGCAATGGAGGTTATACCTTATTGACCATTTCTCCAATTCTTCCACTAAATCACGATTTATAATCAAGGACCTGTCCCCTGTTTGTTTCCAAACAAGTAAATCCCTCAGCCATAACTGTATTAAATCAATCCATTCAACCGCCATTTCTCTGTTGTCGGCCAGCTCAGCCGACTGCTGAAGCAGGTCAATAATACTGCCCGAATATATTTTTTCTAAAATCTCCAGCACTTTTTTTCTGCTGTTTTTTATATCTTCTCCTGTTAAGGCCAGTGCCCGCCCCAGACTGCCGCCGGCCATAGCAGCAATCATTTCAGCCTTTTCATCATCAACATCAGAATATCGCTTTAACCCCTGTACAATCTGCTGGATAGACATTGGTTTAAACCAAAACTGCTGGCAGCGGGATAAAATTGTTGGCAAAAGACTGTAAGGACGTGATGATATTAATATAAAAACGGCATTACCTGGGGGTTCCTCCAGTGTTTTCAACAGCGAATTGGCCGCTTCTGCAGTTAGCACATCACACTTTTTAATCAAATATACCTGTCGACCGCCTTGATATGAACGATAATGTATATTTTTTTGCAGCTGGTGTATTTGTTCCAGCTTTATAGCTGCCCCAGTAGGTATTACTTCGTGCAGATCCGGGTGATTACCTTTATTAACTTGGCGGCAGTGGCGGCAGTTATTACAACTATCACCATTTATTGGGTCCTCACAAAGCAGAGCCCTGGCAAAAGCCAGGGCAGTAGTATTTTTTCCTACCCCGTCAGGACCGGTAAATAAATATGCATGGCCCACCTTGTTTTCACTTACTGCCTTCATTAGAATGTGTATATTCTGTTTGTGACCTATTATATCCCGGAGCTTATACATTCAAAATCTCCTCCACTGCTGCCCTAACTTTAACCTCTAATTCTTCCACTGTTAAGGAGGCATTTAAAACCTGGTAGATGTCGGGCTGTTGACTGGCTATATCAAGGTAGCCATCTCTTACCAGCCGGTAAAAATTCTCTGATTCCCGCTCCAGCCTGTCCCGGCTGCGATTGTTTATTCTTTTAAAACATTCTTGCACATCTATATCAAAAATAAGAACCAGATCAGGTCTCAGCCCCCCGGTAGCCAACTCATTTATTTGATGAAGAAAATCTAGGGTTAACCCTCTCCCGTAACCCTGATAAGCCAAAGTAGAATCAGTAAAACGATCACAAAGAACTACCATCCCCTGCTCCAGTGCCGGTTTTATCAGGGTTTCAACGTGTTGAGCCCGGGCAGCTGCATATAAAAGTGCTTCAGTTCGATAATGCAGGTTCTCATGCTCTGGACTTAATAAAATGTTCCTGACCTCTTCACTAACCGGGGTTCCCCCTGGCTCTCTCGTGGATATAACTTTATAACCCTTTTGCCGTAAATATTCCTTTAATAAATTCAATTGCGTAGTTTTTCCTGAACCGTCTATACCTTCAAACACTATAAATTTTCCAGCCATTAACCTCACCGTACTCATATCCATATTCTTATATATCTATTACTCTAATGTTTTGCAGAGAAGCATCTCCGGAACACTGGATATGCAGTTTCCTGCTTCTTACATCCAACAAGTAATCCAGTATTTCGGTACTGATAATTTCGCCTGGGCAGAGGGCAGGTATGCCTGGCGGGTATACGGCAACACTATCAGCACTAATCTTTCCCCCGGCTTCTTCCAGTTTTACAGTTCTCGTCTTAGATAACCATGCCTGCCTTGGAGTCATAGCTTGTACAGCCTGGGGAGGCACCTGTATATTTAATGAGCAATTAAACCTGGCATTATTAAAAGCCAGCTGGCTTAATGCCCGGTAAAGTATTTTTCCGTCATCATCGGCAGCATTTAACCCCAACAGCACTACAATATTGGTGTGATCTGCCATTTCTACCTGTATACCATGCCTGGAGGACAATATCTCTGCTGCTTGATACCCGGTAAGTCCTGCCTCCTGCACGTTTACAACCATCCTTGTTTCATCCAACAAGAGTATATCATATCCAGGCAGGTGCTGTGGGCTTAAAACCTTTATTCCAGGCAAATCAGATATTATATCCCGCCATTTCCGGGCAACTTGAAGGGATCGCTCTATCAGTTCCTTTCCCTCGGTAACCAGTTGGCGCCTGGCAGCATCCAATGATGCCATTAGAATATATGAAGGGCTTGTGCTCTGTACCATTCTGAGACATTCTTCTAATCGAACGTAATCCAAGCGGTTAGAATTTAAATGCAGCATTGACGCTTGAGTCAACGCACCGCCAACCTTATGCGTACTTTGTACCACTGCATCCGCACCAGCAGAAAGAGCGTCCAGGGGAAGTTCTTCGTGAAAGCGGAAATGACCCCCGTGGGCTTCGTCTATTAACAGAGGGATATTGTATTGATTTGCTATGTTAACTATTTGACCAATTCTTTCGGCTATACCATAATAGCTGGGGTGAACCATTAATATACCGCTGGCCTTTTTATACTTATCAATACAGCTTTGCAGCAAATCCAGCGGAATAAGCGAAGGAATACCAAATTGTTTTATTACCGGGGGATATATATATATCGGCTGGGCACCGCTTAATATTAGCCCGGTTAAAACCGAGCGGTGTACCGTTCTAGGAATTATCAACTGGTCACATTCCCTGCAGGTTGCCAGTATTAAAGCAATCAGTCCCGAAGAAGTGCCGTTGACCAAAAAATAACATTTTTTAGAGCCAAATGCCTCTGCAGCCAGCTCCTGTGCTTTAGCTATGGCTCCCTGGGGATTGTGCAGGTCATCCAATCCAGCAACTTCCGTTAAATCTAGCTTATATAGTTCCTGCTCAAGCATTTCACGGGGTACAGCCCGCCCCTGCCTGTGAGCCGGCACGTGTAGGCCTAATTTATTTTTTGCGTAATACCTTTTTATTGCCTCCAGCAGTGGTGTATTAAGCTGCTTCAATGCAATCAACCCTTTAAGTATAAAATTTTTAGTAATATTTTATTTTATCATACATTAAAAAACACTGCCAGCTATGAACCGGTTTTTCCAGCAGTTGCGTCTTATTATTATACACAGATAGAGGCAAAATAAAAAAAACTTCAAATGTTTTTAAGGGGGGATAACAATTAAAAAATACCGCATAAACAAGACAATAGATGAAAAAAAATTATCTAAAAAATACCGTACTAATGTAAGCAGCTTAATAAATGCTTGGAAACAAGGCAGGTCTGATGGAGAAATAGCCTATGCTACCGGTATTGACCTGTTCACTCTTAGGCAGATAAAATCAGAAATTGAACTTGCTCACCGCCGTAAGCGCTTGGAAGAAAAAAGAGAGGCATTGATTATGGGTCAATCTCCCAGGCAGCGCCATATCTTTTTAAGACCATTAATGTAGTAAATATAATTTGTTGAACAGCATTTGGTATTAATCATTTTTTCTTCACAGGTTGAGCATATAAAATTGCCCAGGATGTTTATGCCGTCCCTTTGGGCCTTACCCAGTTTTTTGCAGTAAATACACGCTGCAGTCTTATTCACAAGACCGTCACCTCACGCTGTTCTTAGTTTTTTATATCCTATGTTTTAATTTTAACATTGGTGATAAAAAAACTTTGGTCTTATTACACCGCCAAGGTATTTACACTTCGAAAACACGCCGGCACATATGATTGAACGCGAAACTCGTCGCTTCGCTCTTCAAACATACTCGGCACTTTCCTCCAGCTGCTGGGTTTGATAAATCAAACCTCTACTATCGTTTTCTCCGGTAAATACCTTGGCTGCATCAAGAGTTATACTTTCCGAATATATTAAAAAAAGTCCCTTCGGCAGTTTTATCCGAAGGGACTTTTGATTTTATTCAGCTGCTGCAGATTTGCTGTCCTTGTTTTTAATAACACTAATTGCACAATCCGGGCATACCATTTGACAAATACCGCAGCCAATGCAGTCATTATTTGCTTCTACTGAAGGCGTACCATAAACGCCCAGCACTTTTGACCAGGTAATACATTTTTTAGGGCATTTTTCTATACACAGGCCACAACCTTTACAAAGGCCAGGGAAAATAGTCCACTGTGCCTTATCTAACTCTAAGGTGCGAGGCTCAAATTTAACGGCCACTTTTTTTCCCTCCTCTTATACTAATTGCATACCTTTATCGATAGCCTGGTAGTTGAGTTCACGCAGCTTTGGATTTTGCTCGAACTTGTATCCCAGTTTCTTTTCAATGGCATCTTTAGCAGCTTTATCAGTAACCACCTTGGTAGCTGCCACAACAGCACCTAAAATAATTACGTTAAATACCCTTGGATGAAGTTCATTTTTGGCAGTCTCCAAAGCCGGGATAGCTAATACTTTAGCTGCATTTTTCGGCAGATCTTCCTCTGGAACGTCAATGCTGGCATCATATACGAATACAGTATTCTCACCAACATACTGTTTTACCCGGTAAACAGCCCTGCTGCTCAATGCTACGACAATGTCTCCAATGTCAAATTTAGGAGCACCAATACGCTCATCGCTGATTTGCAGGAAAGCAATTGATACACCACCGCGTTGTTCAACACCAAAGTTAGGAATATACAGGGCCTCTCTTCCTTCATTATCGGCAGCTTCAGCTAAAATCTGAGCAACTGATTGAACCCCCTGGCCGCCTTCACCAGCCAGCATAATTTTAGTTACTTTAGCCATTTATTGTCCCTCCTTTTCTTCGGCGCCGGGAACTTTCTTTTCCCCAACTTTAAAGTACTTGGGCATATCTTTTTGGAGGAAGTTCCAAGTCTTTTCAGCATTGGTGCGCCAGTTAGTGGGACAAGCGGCTAATGCTTCAACAAATGAAAATCCTTTGCCTTCCATTTGGTTCTTTAAGGCTTTCTTGATGTAGCTCTTCAGCTGCTTCAAGTTGGCAGTGGTACCACGAGCAACATATGCACCTTCACGAGCAATTGCAGCAACCATTTCTGGACCTTGGGTGGGATAACCGGTTTCTTCTACATCACGACCATATGGCGCGGTTTCTGCTTTTTGATTAGGCATAGTTGTTGGTGCCATTTGACCACCGGTCATGGCGTAAACAGTATTCAGTGCCAGCAGAACAGTAATTTTTTCATTACGGGTGGCAGCATTTACTAGGTGCTGAGAACCAATAGCATATCCACCGCCGTCACCCATGTATGCAATACAAATTAAATCAGGATTAGCTCTCTTTACACCGGTCATAACCGGGGTAGTACGACCATGGTGAGTTTGAATGCTGTCTACATTAAAGAAATCCCAGGACAAAAGTGAACAGCCGATATCACAACCAAAAACCACCCTGTCCTGAATTCCCAGTTCATCAATAGCTTCACCCAGTGCTTTTAAAACCAAGCCGTGGCCGCAACCGGGACAAAATTTATGTGGTTTAGATTCAGGCCGCCAGCATTTTGGCATGGCTGGTTGTACAGTCATAATCAAAAGGCCTCCTTTCAGATTCGAACAAGTTGTTTTTTATAAAATTTCGTTTGCCTTGGCAGCAATTTCTTCAGTAGTAATACCTACACCAGGCTTGAAGAAAGGCACAACTTCAGCACTTGAACCGTAAATAACATCTTTAATCAGTTTTGCAAACTGACCTTGAGCAGATTCTACAATCAGTAACTTCTTAGCTTTATTGGCAAGTTCCTTTAATTGATCCTCCGGTAAAGGACGCAGGGTTATAGGACGGAAGTAGCCAACTTTCTTACCTTCTTTACGCAGCTGCTCTACTGCTTCTTTAGCACCACGGGAAACAACACCATGAGACAGTACTATTACATCGGCATCTTCTGTATCAAAAGCTTGATATTCTGCTACTTCTTTTGCCATCTTAGCATAGTCCTTGAAATAATCCTGCAGTACTTCATACAATTCTTCTTCCACGTTATAAGTGTTGCGGTAATGACCTGGTTCACGATCTACGCCAGGTGTTCCTGGTTTGCCTACATAGGGCTCAGGCTTAACAAGTTCAATTCCCCTTTGCTCAGGGTCATAAACAGTCAGTGATTCACGCATTTTAGCTTGATAACCGTCACCTAGAACAAAAGTTGGGAAGCGGTACTTCCAGGCAACATTAAATGCCTTTATGGTGTAGTCAAAGAGCTCCTGGTGATTTGCTGTGGAGTAAACAATTCTTAAGCCTTCACCATTACCACCAAAAGTGGTCATGGTTACTTCCTGTTGAGAGTAAATAACAGTAGCTGTGGACGGGCCACCACGCTGCTGAATAATGGCTACAGTAGGCAGGCGCATAGCCTCAGCCATTGACATAGGTTCCTGCATCAAAGTGTTACCAGGACCTGCAGTGGCAGTAAAAGCTTTACGGCCAGCCATAACACCGCCAACAGTAGTAAAACCAGCAGACAGTTCATCTTCAGTCTGCAGGAACTTGCGGTTGTATTTTGGGGCCAACCTTGTCCAATAGTGCATAATTTCATTTTGTGGGGTGATGGGATAACCATACATGATCTCAGCACCAGCAGCAACTGCTGCCCATGCCACCACCTCGTTGCCCGTCATAAAGACGCGCTTTTCTTCGGTGATAAGTTTTTCTGACATAAAAGAAACTGCACCTCCTGTAATATGTAACTTTAAATTTGGTTTGAAGGGGAAATATTCAACTACCATAATGTGTAGGGCATTAGGCGGTCTAAAGGTCTGACCATATTACCCATACAATCATGGATCCCCATAATATTGGCTACA
Organism: Desulfotomaculum sp.; assembly: GCA_017656165.1. Lineage (GTDB taxonomy): Bacteria > Bacillota > Desulfotomaculia > Desulfotomaculales > Desulfohalotomaculaceae > Desulforadius. Next base: position 4,299 of record JACDOL010000056.1, on the reverse strand, counting down.
CTTCTTTCGGCAGTGGTAGCTATTACCGGTACCTGCAGTACTTTAGCTGCCTCGGTAACAACTTTTGCACCTTTCTGCACAATTTCAGGTGTAGTCTCATCACCCAGATGGGTGTTGTTGATTAACCCATGAATTGTACCTAAGGTTTTTACATATTCTACTATTTCTTCAACTGTTGAAGTCATGGGGCGAGATATGTTTACAACAGCGTATATTCTTAAGTTAGGTTCACTATCTACACCTTCAATTAAATTAAGAGTTTTAGACCCTTCAACACCATAACCTATATCCAGGATGACATCTCCCTCATTATATAAGGCCCATCTTGCTGCCGGTTTTATAACATTACCAGCCTCACCAAGTCCAATGGTTTCTTTAGTTTCCCAGGCAATCACATGGATGTTTTGTTCAGATAACTGCTTTTTTATGGGCCTTAAAGTATAGCAGGGTTCAACTATATCCAGGTCAACTAAATTAACCCTGCGGTTTTGCCTTGCTAATTCCAAGGCCCTGTTTACAGCAACTTCACTTTTACCACTAGCATATTCACCTACATACGCCTCTACAATGCGTCCGGATATAATGTCTCACCCCCCCTCATATTAATTATCAGTAAATTTAGTATAGTTTATCCAATTAGAAAATTTTAAATTTGTCCTTAATAAAGAATAATCGGGACACATTATCTGCCCCGTTAATATAAGCTGCCTATATTGTTAATGTATTTAACGTAAAAATAAAGAACTTTTTCCTCCATTTACAGTATAAACCCAGCAAAATAATTCAGTCAAGGACAATATAACCGCAAAAAAATACCATTAAAGCAGTAAATATTCCATTAACAGCAGCAAAATAACACCCGGTACTTGTAATACTCCAGCAGTAACCAAAGTGAATGGGTTTAAAGGTAGGTGAATTCCAAATTGAGAACATATTAAATTTGCAAAAATTAACAATACAGCACCTATTATTAAATATACTACCAGCTTAAAAATAAATTTTAATGGCTTTATAATAAATAAACCTATCAAATACAGCCCTAAAAGGCCAATAAGACCAAAAACAATGGTCGTCCACTCCATAGACAAATACCCCCCAGTATTAAATCCTTTCGCCTTATTTATATGCATATAATGGGGGGGTATGCCAACTACTCTAATTAGAATTTCTAATCCATTTCTCGTCTTCCCTGCAGGGCTTTCATCAACGTGTATTCATCAGTATACTCCAAAGCTGCTCCCACCGGAAGGCCATGAGCAAGCCGGCTGATTTTTACCCCCAGGGGTTTTATCAGGCGAGACAAATACATGGCAGTGGTATCACCTTCAACGGTAGGGTTGGTAGCTATAATAATTTCTTTAACCTGCTGCTTTTCCAACCGCTTTAGCAGGCTCCTTATATTTAAATCCTCCGTTCCTACACCTTCCATGGGATCCAGCACCCCATTTAAAACGTGGTACAGGCCTTTATAATTTTGGGTTTTTTCAACCGCCAAAACATCCCTGGAATGTTCAACAACACATATTAAAGATCGGTCTCGATTAGGATCACTGCAGATACTGCAAGGATCAGTATCGGTAAGATTACCGCATTCACTGCAGTACTTAACCTTATCTCTCACTTCCACCAGCGCGTTTGCCAGGTCGTGTGCAACCTGGGGCGGTGAATTTAATATGTAAAATGCCAGGCGCTGGGCTGATTTAGGACCTATCCCTGGAAGTTTTGCAAATTCCTCTATTAATCTTGTTACAGAACCTGCAAAATGTTTCATTATTTAACCTCGTTGTTTAAATACTAATTGATGTCAGGCACTTAATGAAATTGTAGAACAATTTATTTTAGAAGTCAATATTAAAAATAAAGAAGGGTATGGCATTTTTCCATACCCCGTACTTAATTTAAAATAGTCCCGGTATTTTAAGTCCACCAGTAATTTTGCTCATTTCATTTGTTACCATTTCTTGGCTCTTGCGCAGAGCTTCATTAACAGCAGCCAGCACTAAATCCTGCAGCATTTCGACATCATCAGGGTCAACAGCTTCCGGCTTAATTTCAACTGAAACCAGTTCCTGGCGGCCATTAGCCACCACTTTTACAACACCACCACCGGCAGTAGCTTCAACTGTTTTTTCTGCCAGTTCTTCCTGCATTTTTGCCATGTCCTGCTGCATTTTTTGTACCTGTTTCATCATTTTATTCATATTACCGCCACCAAGCATAATAAATGTGTCCTCCTTTAAGTTAATATTTTTGTACAACAATCTATGTTAACAACTATTTAATCACAACCATATTTTTTCCAAAAAATTCTACTGCTTTTTTAACCAGCGGGTGCTCTATGTTTTTTTTTTTTTTTTTTGTTTGCTGCTGCTTATCTTTTAGTTCAATTATTTTAATAGCCCAGTTATCACCTAGCACTTCACTTAAAGCCTGCTGAAGTACTTTCTTGTTTTCTTCCTGTTCAGCCCTTACTTTATGAAATGCAGTATGCTGGGGTTTAAACCCAATTGTTAATTCTTTATCTGCATCACCAACTAATACTGCTTCCCGAAATACTCCGTAAACTGAAGGTTTTATTTTTTTTACTCGTTCCAAAACAGCCGGCCATTCCTGTACAAGCTTTTTACTGCTGACGGCAGAACGCTGTTTTTTTTCTTCAGTTTTATCAGCCTGTTTTTTAATGACAGCACTGCTTTTGTCTGCCGGCGGTGTTGACTTTTCTGAGTGTTTTTTAATGCTTGCGTTTTGCAGGTTATTTTCTAACTGTTCTACTCTAGAAGCTGTATCAGCCTTTTCAGTGGTAGTCAACTTGACCAGGGTAAATTCTAACAGCACCCTGGGCTGCGAACTCCACTTCATATCATATTCAAGACGGGTTAACTCTTCCAGGCACTTGGAAATAAATGATGTTTTAAACTTAGCTGCATTTACCTTGATGTTCTCCCTGTCAATTACCTCATTAGGTATTTCTCCAGACACCAGGTAAAGCATCATTGATCTCAAATAGGTATTTAACTCTCTAACAAAAAGGCGCAAATCCTTACCTTGTTGAAAAAGTTCATTAACCAGTGATAACGCCCCAGATGCATTTGAATCTACCAAGTAACCAGCCATTTTGCTTAATATATCTTCTCGTACCGTTCCAAGAAGATTGTGCACGTCATCCACAGTAATTGTATCATCGCCAAAAACAGAACCCTGGTCAAGTATGCTTAATGCATCCCTTAAACCACCTTCAGCAGCCCTGGCAATTAATACAAGGGCATCTTCTTCCACTTTTAATCCCGCGCTTTTCGCCACCTGTTTCAAGCGGGGAAGCATATCTTTTACTTCTATACGTCTGAAATCAAATCTTTGGCAGCGGGACAAAATTGTTACCGGAACCTTGTGCGGCTCTGTGGTAGCTAAGACAAAAACAACATGAGAAGGAGGTTCTTCCAGGGTCTTCAGCAGGGCATTAAAAGCTTCCATTGTAAGCATGTGCACTTCATCTATTATATAAACCCGGTACTTTCCATGAGCTGGTGAGTATTTTACTTTTTCCCGTAAGTCACGGATGTCCTCAATACCACGGTTTGATGCCGCATCTATTTCAATCACATCTACCGATGTACCATCAATAGTAGATATGCAGTTTTGGCACTGGTTGCATGGTTCTCCTGCCTGGCGGTTTGTACAGTTTAATGCTTTTGCTAAAACTTTTGCCGTAGTTGTTTTACCGGTACCCCTGGGCCCACAAAAAAGATAAGCATGACTTACCCTGCCGCTGTTAATTGCATTTTGCAGGGTGCGGGTAATATGCTGCTGACCCACTATGTCAGCAAATTTTTGTGGACGATATTCGCGGTAAAGGGCACGGTAGCCCATAAAATACCCCTCCAGAATTTATTCTAATATAAATTTCGTGATTTAATACATTTTTCCTGTTATAATTAGCAAAACACTGCAAAGAATACATATAATATTCTCTTTAATCTAAGATAGTAAAATAGGGATGATTCCCTGTACAGGGAATCATCCCTCAAAAATACTGGCCGTGCAGCCTACTGTTGGGTAACAGCTTCCGAACGGTACTGGCGCAGGTAGCTCAGGCCAGGCTCCCTTGCGGCACCCGTAAGACATTCCTTAGTGCTGCTTCCGCCAGGACCTGACACGGTTCGGAAGCTTACGTCGCGCAAGACCCAACCCTCAACACCCCTTACGTCAGCCAGACTTCACAAGCTGCACCCGAGAGTAGGTATTCGACCCTGCTATAGCGGATTGCAGGTACAGGGCACCGCTACCTCCCCGTCTAGCACG
>JACDOL010000055.1 GCA_017656165.1 Desulfotomaculum sp. | reverse complement strand
ATCGTCAACTGACGATAAGTGTTCAGAGCTGCAATATTGTGATTAATACGCATTTACATCTTCCTCCTTGAATTTTTATTTTTTCTTAACCGTAACCGCTTCCCTGCGGTTAAAACTTTTACCGGTCGGCCGCCCCGGTTTATAACTTATTTATCGGCAGAACCAGCAAACAGTTTAGACTTTATTAAGATTTTTTCTTATCTTTTTTCACAGCAATTTCCCCAACAATTTTATACACGTCTGAACCCGCCACGGAATTTAGGTTTTCTTCCTGTATGGCAGTATATATTTCTGTGCGGTAAATATCCACCTGCTGCGGTGCCTCAATGCCGATGCGCACCCTGTCTCCTTCAATGCCCACGACCACAATTTTAATATCATTACCGATATTTATTGACTCCCCTTTTTTACGGCTCAGTACCAGCATACTACCCCTCCCCCTGCCCGGAGGCCAGCGGCAGCGGGTGGCGGATGCTGTAGCGCTTATCGTTGAGCACCACCTGCCTGGCTGTCTTTGTCCTGGTGTTTACCACAACGGGGGCCAGTAAATTGACGGCTGCATTTTTTAAGCCCCTGCTGGCGTTAACGATGCAGAATACGGCAACTTCCTCAATATTCTTTATGTCCAGCTTATTTTTTTCTTCTTCCGGCAGGTCAAACTCGTAACCCGGGAAGACAGAAAAAGGATTAATTAGAATAAAGCAGATGTTTTCATCTCTAGCAGACTGCAGGAGGTAAAATGGAGAATCCTGCTGCAGGGCTGTAAGTTTAAACTGTTTTTCTTCCGGCAGCCCGGGCAATCCTGAAGGAAAGGTAAGTATATTATCTTTTTCCGGCATGTTTTATTCACCTCGTTGTGTATGTATTAAAGGGCGCGATAAATCGCGCCCCTCTCTATGCATAGTCATCAAATTTTTTACCTGTTGTTGTTTCCCGCTGGTAGGCAAATTTTACTGCTTCCTCAGGCTCCAACTCCTGGGTTTCGCCGGTTTTCTTGTTGTAGACCAGCACCTTTTTCCTGCCGTTTTTATCCTTTATTATTTTAAAGTTGAAGGGGTAGTTAAACATTTGGGCTGCTTTATTCAGCCTGTCTACTGCTTTAAACAAATCTGCCTGATTAACAGGTTTTTGGGCATGGTTTTCCGGCTGCAGGCTCTGCTGATCCAGCGCCGCCCTGCCCCGGGCGGGTTCCAGCTGCTTGATGGTTAAATTTTCATGGTGTAAAAGGGACTGCAGTCCCCCGGCACCTACTTTCACGGTGCATCACCTCTGCAGGTAATGTCGTCGACAGGGTTCGATAAATGGAACCCCCACAATTGAACAGAATTATATCTTTCAAATTATCTGAGGAAATTAAGCAGGCTGGTCTGCATTATTTTGGCGCTGGCTGCCAGTGATGCCTCGTAAGTTAATTCCTGCTGTGTCAGGTCTATGGAAATCCTGGCAATGTCAGCATCCTCTATATTCTGCATGTACTGTGTAACATTTATCTCCTGGTCCATCAGCTGCTCTTTGGCAGACTCAAAGTGCCTGGTGCGGGCACCGATACCAACCCTGTGCCTCAAGACATGATCCAGCTGATCCTGAACCTTTCCAAGAGAAGTATTAACTGCTTCGGTATCCCCGTTATTTAAGTTATTTCTTAGTTCAAACAGCACATCAAATAAACCGCCTTGCACCATGTAAGCATCGCCAGTTCCATCCCCATTTATATCATACTTGACTGAATCATCAAATTGACCAAAAACACCGGGATTGGCCCCGGATTCCAGTTTAGTTACCCCGGCCGCATCCACATGATAAAGGGCCTGGGCTGCAATTTCCCTCGCTACCCTGCCGTCATCATCATTATTAGGATCAAATGCATCGGCTGCACGATCTCTTATAATGCCGCCCCGGTAATAGATCTTGTCTCCATGCCTAATGAACGGGGGCTGATCATTCTTTCTACCGGCAAAGATATATTTGCCGCCCACGGAGGTATTGGCCACGTCAACCAGGTGATCTATCATTTTATCAATCTGCTCACCTATTGCTTTCATATCATCTTCTTCTAAAGTGCCGTTTGAGCCCTGCACTGCCAGCTCATGAGCATCCTGCAGTATTTTACCCACCGAATCAAGGGCAGTATCCGTGGTGTAAAGGTAGCTTAACCCGTCGTCTATGTTTTTAACATACTGCTTGTTGACTTCCAGCACCGCCTTGGATTCCATTAAAAGTGATATAGCAGAAGGGTCATCGCTGGGCCTTAAAATACGCTTGCCGGTAGATATCTGCTGCTGGGTTTTGGCCAGCCTCTGCATGTTGTTCTGCAGGTTATACAGCAGGTTTTGATTGATCATTCTCCCTGTTACTCGCACGGGATCCACCCCTTATTATCTAACTCGGCTAAAACAGCCGGTTGATTATAACATCAAGCATGTCGTCCATAACGCTTATTACCCTGGCAGACGCCTGGTACCCGTACTGGAATTGTATCATTTTACTCAATTCTTCATCTATGGAAACACCGGTTACCGATTCTTTTACAGACTCAATGTTCTGCCTAATGGCCTGCTGGTTGGCCAGCATGTCATTGGAAGTTTTGGTAAAGCTGCCCATTTCTGCAAGAATCTTTTGATAGTGTGCTTCAAATGTGGCATCATCTAAACCTGCGACAGCTTCACTGCGCAGCCTGGCAATCTGTAGGGCTTTGGTACCATCAATATTATTAGTGGGGTCATTAATTACGCCGCTGTCCACTTTAAAGTTCTCAGCTGCACCTGCCAAGTCCGTTGGGTCAGCATATGAGCTAAAGATATCAGAACCATGTAAATTCGCTACTTCTTTGGCCAGGTTGTATGCAAGTTTATCCAGGTCTTTCTGCATTGTTACGGCCCGCTGCCTGGCGGCTTCCAAGCCGGCCAATGACCCTTCAGCATTACCTACAAATGTATTTATGGAAATACCTGATCCCCCATCAAAGGTTAAAAACAGTTCCTTTGTTGAGTAGCCATCAGAATCAGGAGGATCAACGTGCATTTCAGCTGCCAGCTGTTTAATTGTACCTGTTGTACCATCTAAAACCTGCTGCCCAAACATATCTATCGATATGGTACCGTCAGCTTCTTCTGCAACTTTAATAGTTCCGAACCCGGCCAGTTCATCGAGCAGCAGATCTCTTGTATCCAGCAGGTCGTTGGGCTGCTGTCCTACACCGATTATTTTCTTAATTGATACATTTAGTTCATTAATCTCCTGCAGTATTTCATTAACCCTCTGTATCTGATTATAAATTAATCCCCCATTTACGTCCTTTTCACCCGTTCCGCTGTCATCAAATACTGCAATTGATTTTTTTACCTCTTCTAACTGGGCATAAGTCTGCCGAACCAGTGCAGCCAGCTCCTGGGAGGTTTCCGATACGGCAGTTTTCAACCCCGGGTCCTGGGGAGTGTTGTTTAAGGCATGCCAGTCGTTAAAAAAGTTAAGCAGCACATCCTGAATTCCCCTTCCCTGGGGTTCCGGAAAAATTATCTCCAGGCGGGCTGCCATATCAGCTCTATTCTGCCAGAACCCCTCTGCAGTGGCTGAATTTCTCAACTGGTTGTCAAGAAAGCCGTCTCTAATGCGGCGCATTTCTGTTACTTCCACGCCGGTACCCAGCTGGCCGGGGCTTACACTGCTGTTTAAGGTGGGGTTGGAATAGGGGGCTGTCGTTCTTATCACTGCCTCCTGCCTGGTATAACCGGGTGTATTGGCATTGGCTATGTTGTGCCCGGTTGTATCCAGGGCAGTGCGGTGAACATTTATACCCCGCCTTGCTATTTCGATGCCGAAAAATGTGCCGGGCATTGTTTTCACCACTTTCTTTGTTTGTGGTTACGGGTTCGATAAATCGAACCCCTACGGACACAGATAGAAACAACGTTTTAACGTTATATATTAAATCTAAAATTTCATAAGTATATATATGGGGTTAAGGGCGCGATAAGTCGGATCCCTATTAAAACAAATGCAAATATTACATGACCTATACCGTTTTGTTTACTACCCCTGCCGGGCCTTCTTTACTTTCTATTTTTCCGCTCTGCTGGTAGGTCTGCCCGGTGCCCGGGGTGAATATTTTCATTACTGCTGTGTTCACTTCCAGTGCTCTTTTGGTCAGCACCTTGTTCAGCTCGTTAATCTCCCGCAGTTTCTCAAAGTCTTTTTTCAGTTCCATCTGCAGTTCTTTTAATTCCAGCTGTATATTAACAGGAGCCTTGGCCAGCATGTCGCTTACCGCGGCCCCCGGTTTTAACTCCAGTTGTTTTTCCAGCAGGCGCTGGATTTCTTCCCTCTGGGGGTCCAGTTTAGCCATCTGCTGGGTTAACAGCGTCAGCTGTTTTACCGCCCCGTTAAGCGACTGGGTATCAGCATTTCTTAAAGCCTGATTTTGAGCCCCTGAAGCTTTAATCATTTCTTTTACCACGTCTCTCTGCTGCTTTAATATTTTAATCAGTTCAAAAAAAAGAGGCTCCATGGGATCAGCTCCTTATACAAGTTCGTCCAGGCGCCTTTCTCTGATCATACCTTCTGCAATTTTTTCCGCAGAGGGTTTATAAGTGCCGCTCTCAATGCGCTGTTTTATGTCCTGTACTTTTTCTTGCCTGATTTGAGGCATATTTTTTAATTCCGCCCGGTACCTGGCGGTTTCCCGGGCGGTTTTGGACAGTTCTACGCTGTCGCCCCGTGGTTTGTTGTTCTTGTGAGCAGTTTTATTTTTTTTGCCCTGGGACTTGTAAGCCTCTATAGGGTTGATTCCGTTAAAAGGGGTGATTTTCATGGATTCCCCCACCTTTCATTTAGGGCTTTAATTGCGTTCGATAAAACCGAATACATAACCCGTGTGCCGTTTCAATGATTCTGTTATATATTATATCGTCGTCCCAGGCGTGAACTTTACACCATATTAATAATTTCCTGGGCAATTTTTGAAAGGGGGACAATTTTATCTACTGCCACCAGTTCTATGGCTGCCCTGGGCATGCCGAATACCACGCAGCTGCTTTCATCCTGGGCTATGGTACGACCGCCCAGCTTCTTCACCTGCAGCATGCCCTCGGCCCCGTCCCTGCCCATTCCGGTCAGCAGCACGCCCAGTATGCTGCCGCCGTAGGCCTCGGTGGCTGCATTCAGCACCTGGTCCACCGAAGGCCGGAAGGTGGCCGGCGGTATGGGCTCACCGCATTTGGCGGTTTTCACCGTCACCCGGCCGCCGCTTCTTACAAAGTGCAGCTCGCAGCCTGCCGGGGCCACTATTACCCTGCCGGGACGCACTTCATCCCCGCTGCTGCCGTGTATTACTTCCAGGGCACTGCGGCGGTTTAAATGCTCGGCCAGCGACTGGGAAAAACCTGCCGATATATGCTGTACTACAACTATGCCCACCGGGAAATTGGCGGGCAGGTTGGGTACAATATTCTGCAGGGCCACCGGTCCCCCGGTGGAGCAGCCAATAACCACAATTTCTATTTTTCCGGTCTTTTTTGCCGTAAATGTTGGTGCAGGCCTAGAAGCTGCCGGCTTGGGCCCGGGCGGTGCGGCGGGCTTCGGGTGGGGGTTAGCTGCTGACGGTGCAGTGTGTGAAGCAACCTTGCGCATGGATACGCCGGCGGCCACCCGTATCTTTGCGGCCAGCTCCTTGAGCATGGGAGCCAGCTGTCCCAGCTTGGTGGGCTTGGGTACAAAGTCCAACGCACCGCTGGCCAGTGCCTGCATGGTGGCCCTGGCTCCCTCGGTGGTAAGGGCGCTGAGCATAATCACCGGCACCGGGTTTTCCCTCATCACCCGGCGCAGTGCAGCTATTCCATCCAGCTTGGGCATTTCGACGTCCATGGTTACCACCTGGGGGCGGAGCTTTTTAATCTGCTCAACAGCATCCAGGCCATCGACAGCTTGGCCGATGACCCGGATGTACCCCTCAGCTTCCAGCAACCGGGTAAGCAGTCTTCTAATTTTAGTGAAGAATCATCAACTACCAGTACTTTTACTGCCACACCTACGCCTCCTCGCTGATTCCTGCCTCTTTAATCAATTCACGGGAGTCAATGATTATGGCCACACGGCCGTCCCCCAGGATGGTAGCACCGGATAAGCCTTTAACGTCACCCAGGTACTCACCCAGGGATTTAATTACGATTTCCTGCTCACCAAGCAGTTTATCCACCACCACTGCCACCCGCTTTTCAGCAGAGGCAATGACCACCACATACAGTTCATCTGCATCACTGCTGCCCATGCCAAAATGCTCGGCCAGGCGCAGCAGCGGCAGTATCCGCTCCCGGACCACAATCACTTCGCTGCTGCCGATGTTGCGAATTTCTTCTTTCTTAATACGCAGGGTTTCCGAGACATTGGAAAGCGGGAAGGCGTAAACCTGCTCGCCCAGGGTAACCATCAATGACCGGATAATGGCCAGTGTCAGCGGTAGGCGGATAGTAAAGGTGGTCCCTTTACCCACTTCAGTGTCCAGTTCCACCATCCCGTTAATCTGCTCTATGGCCGTCCGAACCACATCCATACCTACCCCGCGGCCGGACAGGTCGCTCACTTTACCGGCGGTGGAAAATCCGGCCTTAAATATCAGTTCCAGCGCCTCCCGGTCAGTTAAGCGGGCTGCACTTTCCTCATCGTAAAGCCCTTTTTCCACTGCTTTCCGGCGTATTTTATTTGCATCTATACCCCTGCCGTCATCAGCAATGGTAATGACGATATGGCTTTCATGGTAAGCTGCTTTCAGGTACAGCTTACCGGCCCGGGGTTTACCCAGGCGCTCCCGCTCTTCCGGCGGCTCAATACCGTGGTCGATGGCATTTCTAATCAGGTGAATCAGCGGGTCTCCAATGACCTCAATTAAGTTCCGGTCCAGTTCTGTTTCCTTTCCTTCCACAATAAAGTCTATCTCTTTGCCCAGCTTTTGGGCAGTGTCCCGCACCATCCGTGGAAAGCGGTTAAATATTTGGGCTATGGGAAGCATGCGGGCCTTCATAATCTGTTCCTGCAGGTCCCCTGTTACCTGCCCCAGGTGGTTGGATATTTCATTAATAGACTCCGCCAGTTCATCGGAGCCATACTTTTCTTCAAAAATTTCCACAAACCTGTTTAACCGGGTGCGGTCAATAACCAGCTCACCCACCAGGTTCATCAGGTTGTCCAGCTTCTGTACATCTATCCTTACCGTTTTAGCAGTTTTTACAGTTTGCTGCTCCTTGGGCGGGCTACTCTCGGCTTTCTTTGATGACGCTGCGGTTTTGGCTGCTGTTTTGATTTTAGGTTGACCTTCCAGGGCCTGCAGCCCAGGAATAATACGGGCTTTTACCCGGTTAACCTCGGCAATACTCATCAAGGTATTCTTAACTTGATCCAGGTCTTCCCTGGTTAACAGCACCACCTCAAAACTGAGATCAAAGCTGCCTTCCTGCAGTTCATCTGCCGGTGGGGTGCTCTTGATAACTTCACCCATCTGCTGCAGAGTTTCAAATATTAAAAAGGCCCGCACACTCTTCATCTGGGTGCCTTCATCAAGCATTACCGCAATTTGATAGGCCTGGAATCCCATGACCTCGGCCTCACGGATTACATCCATCACATTGTCATCCAGCTGCTGCCACTGGTGATCAACCGGCTCTTTTGGCTTTTGAACGGCTTCTTCCACCACAGCAGCAGTTTCTTCCTCTGCTTTCCGGGCTTCTTCACTTTTTTTCCCGCCATTGGCAGCTGCATTTTGCTCACCCATGAATTGAGAAAGCTTTTTTAACAAACCGTCAATATCCACATCTACACTTTCACCGGTAACTTCTTTTTTCAGCAGGTTCAAAGCGTCCAGGGCTTCAAAAAGAACGTTTATCATTTCGGTGTTAACGGTTAATTCACCCTGGCGGATCTTATCAAACAGGTTCTCAATATTGTGGGTAAGGCTGGACATTTTTTCATAACCCATTATTCCGGAAGAACCCTTAATGGTGTGAGCGGCCCGGAAAATTTCATTCAAAACACCCTGGTTACCCGGTTCATTTTCTAAAATCAGCAGGTTATCATTAATTACCTGCAGTTTTTCTTCCAGTTCATCCAAAAAAACGCCAATTTCAATATCTGAGAACACAGGCGCTACCTCCCTGCTTATTGGTTAAGTTCCATTTCCACCTTATGCAGCTGCTCCTGCTCATTTTCATATAAAATCTTAGTATGCTCCAGCAGTATTACCAGCCGGTCATCCAGCAGAGCCACACCTTTTAAAAAGGAAGAATCTACTCCCCCTGCTGCTATGGGCGGCGGGGGTTCTATACTTGAAGCGGGAATGCGCAGCACTTCCTGCACGGAATCTACAATCATGCCAAAGGTAACATTGTTAACCTGGACAATGATAATGCGGCTTTGACCGGTTCTTTCACCTGCTGACAGCCCAAAACGCCTGCCCAGGTCTATCACCGGTATTACACCGCCGCGCAGTTTAATTATCCCTTCCACAAAATCCGGTGCTCCCGGTACCTTTGTTATTTCCTGGAGGCAGATTATTTCCTGCACTGCCATAATATCTATGCCGTATGACTGCTCATTCAGCTGGAATATTACAATCTGCTCTTCTACCCGGCTGGCCATTATATCACTCCTTAATAATATTTTTGTTTAAGCTCTTAATTTCATCCGGCTGAACTTCTTTACCCGGTTCTATCTTGTCATACCTGCTTCTCAGCACCACTATATCCACCCGCCGGTTGTAGCGGCGGTTTTCTGCCGAATCATTGGGCCGGCGGGGACGGTATTCGCCGTAGCCGGTGGCTGATAATCTTTCCGGTTCTATCTGGTGATTTTTTGTTAATTCTTTTACCACCGTGGTAGCCCGGGCTGTGGACAGCTCCCAGTTGGAGGGAAACCTGGAAGTGTGGATGGGCCAGTTGTCAGTATGTCCCTCCACCCGTATGTAATTGTCAACCTGGGATAAAATTTTACCCACGCGCTGTAATATTTCACTGGATTCCGGGGTCAGCTGGGCAGAGCCCAGGGGAAACAGCACCACATCCATAAAACTCACCACCACTCCCCGGTCTTCCAGTGTTACTGTCACCTTGTTCTGCAGGCCGTTTTTCTTAAGATATTCTTCTATCTGTTCTTTAATTTTTACTAAGCTTTGGGCATCCCTGTTGTAATCCCTCAGTTTCCCGGGATCGGTGCTGTCATAAGTTCCCGGTGATACCCTGGGGCCGGCATCATACATAATGGCACCCTGCCCACCCATGGCCTTGTGCAGTGATTCCGCTATGGCCTCAAATCGTTTGGCATCAATTTTGCTCATGGTGTACATGACTATGAAAAATATCATCAGCAGGGTGATCATATCAGCATAGGTAATCAGCCAGCGCTCGTGATTTTCTTTTTCTTTTTTACCTCTCAGGCGATCACGTCTGCTCATACTTATTCTTCCTCTTCAGCAGTTTCGGCTTTAGTGCTGTTTCTCAGGTAAGCATTTAAGCGCTCACGAATAAGAACAGGGTTGTAGCCGGCCTGCAGGGCCAGCACACCTTCTATCTGCAGTTCCTTTAAAAGAAGCTCTTTTTTACTTAAGTTTTTAAGTCTACCGGCCACCGGGAAATAAATAATGTTTGCTGCCGATACACCGTACAAAGTGGCGGCAAAGGCCATGGCAATGGCCGGGCCCAAAGAATCCGGGTCTTCAATGCTTCCCAGTACATGCACCAGGCCCATAACCGTTCCGATAATACCCATGGTGGGTGAGTAGCCGCCTGCCGCTTCAAAAATGCTTGCTCCAACTTCGTGGCGCTCGTGGGATGCATACATTTCCGTTTCTAAAATGTTGCGCACCATTTCCGGGTCGGTGCCGTCAACCACCAGCTGCATGGCCTTGCGCAGGAAGGGGTCTTCAACGTTTTCCAGCTGGTTGTCTATATAAAGCAGACCTTCTTTCCTGGCCATGTCAGCCAGTTCCACTATCTGGTCAATGGCCTGGTCATAAGGGGGAATTTTCCTGGTAGCAGTTAACAACAAGAGCTTAGGAATGGTTTTTATTTCATCAAAACTGTAAGCCACTATGGTGGCGCCAAAGGTACCGCCAAACACAATGAGGGCCGCTGAGGGAGCCATCAGGGAGCTGAGATGGCCGCCTTCCATTACAAAACCTATGCCTAATGACAGTAGTGCAAATATTATTCCGAAAGGGCTGACGAGGTTCATATACTGCTTTCATCTCCCCAAAATTTTGAAATTTCGACTTTAACTACAAATACGACTTCGCTGAAGGTAAATCCTCCCTGTAGTTGGTGATTTTACAAAAAGTAATGTTAAATTTAATAAACAACTTATGTATATAAAACAAATTCTTTATGCTGCATGGTAAATTAATTTAATTAATTAAATGTTATTGTAATATAATATTAATATGAGATTAACTGTTGTGTTAAAAAAAGAAGATTTAAAAAACATAAGTTTTAATTATGACGCCGCTGTGGTGCTGGATGTGCTGCGGGCCACAACCACAATTACCACCGCCTTAAAAAACGGGTGCCGGGGCATAATACCGGCGGCCGGGGTGGAAGAAGCAAAAGAATTGGCTCTTAAAGATCCCGGTCTGCTGCTGTGCGGCGAGCGGGCAGCGGTAAGGCTGCCGGGATTTCACCTGGGAAATTCACCGCTGGAATATAAAGCTGAAACAGTAAAGAATAAAAAAGCGGCTCTGACCACCACCAACGGTACCAAAACCATCAAAATGGCCGCCGAAAAAGCCGGCACGGTATTAATTGGCTGCCTGTTAAATGCCCGGGCTGCAGCCGGCCGCCTTAAAGATTTCAGCGGCGACATCCTGCTGGCCTGTGCCGGCACCAAAAACAGCTTTTCCCTGGAAGATACCCTGGCAGCGGGTATGATAATAAAAGAATTTTTACTCTTAAACAGCATTAATAATTACAGCGGCAGGACACTGGCAGCAGCACGCTCAAAAAACACAAGTATATATGAAAATGAAATTCCCCTTAATAACAACCTGGATAATCAGGTTATACTGGATGACGCCGCTGCAGCAGCTTACAGGTTGGCCCTTTATTATAACAGCAGGACACTGGATGCACTTTATGACTCTCTGCACGGTCAAAAACTTGCACAGATGGGTATGCATGATGATTTAATCTATTGTTCTAAAGTTAACAGCTGCAGCATAGTACCTGTTTATAAGAACGGTATTATTACTACATAATTATTAAATAGCGATATAATCAATTTTTAATTTTAAATTAATTTACATTATAGTCTAATGCTCAAGTTTGACTACAAACCAAATTTTGGTTATAATTGAAAAAAATGATAAGGGGTTGTTATTATGGAGAATATAGAGTGGTATAGCCCACGAAACTCTTTTAATGCCATGATCAGCAAAAACCATATAACCCTTGGGGAATTAGCCGTTGATAAACTTAACAGCGAGTATGCCATCCTTGGGTACGATAAGAAAGACAACGTAATAGCTGTAAAAGCAGTTAATAAAGGAGAAGGTTTTAAAATTACCCGCCGGAAAATTAACGCCAAAAATTTTTTAAGACACTTTAATATAGAAGCTAAGGGCACTTTCCCGGTAGAATTTGATGAACAAGCCAAGACACTTTTTATCAAGTTGAGCTGAGGGCGCGAGAATTCGTGCCCTCAACTTATGTTATAATAAAAAAATCATAATGTTAAACTCATGCTGGAGGGAAAGCAGTGCGTACCTGGTATATAGAAGATGCCGGCGGCGGCTGCCGTGCTTTTTCCGAGGTTTTGGTGCTGGTTAGTGAAAAGCCGCAGAAAATATACACTGCCAGGATGCCGTTAACCTGGAAAGAAGAAATCAGTATGGAAGAAATTGCCTGCCGCCTGGTTATAAATATGATGAAAAAAGCAGGGGTAACTAAAAATGACCGGGTACTGGTATGCCCGGGAAACATATTTCACACCCTGCACAAGTGGTTGGAAAACAACGGCTACAACTGGTCCACTGCCAAAATGGATGGGCTGGCACACGATGCAGCAGAGGAAGCTTTTTACCAGCAGCTGGTAGAATCGGGGGTCCCCGGGGAATACAAGCTGCAGGGCCGGGACTACCGTACCTTTTACCGCCAAGTTGAAGAATGGGTAAAACAACAGCCGGATCCAAGTAAATACTGGAAGGACCGTGAAGCAAGAAAAAAACCGTCAGAAGCACGCTGGAGGCTTAAAAACACATTTGGCCGCCCGCGAAAATGCCGGAAGTGCGGTAAAAAGATTAAGCCATACTCACCCATGGTGGAACACCGGGTACGGAAAAGCGGCAGAAAATACCGCCGGTATTTTCACCCCCGGTGTTCCCCGGTGGAACCTATGAAGGGTAAGCTGGATTATGCGGTGGTAAAATTCGATGATAAAACAATTACCGGCCTTGTGCTGCCCTGCGGTGAAGAAACCACCTGCTCCCTGTGCGGTGAACCCATTAAACCCGGGAATAAAACCTTCTACGGTTATATGGGAGAAAAGCTGGTTCACGGGCACATGGACTGCTTTGAAATAATTGATCAGGCCTAGTATTTCAATTCTAATTCTTCCTGGCAGTTCTGCAGCACCGGTTTTTCTTCCAAAAGCCTGCCAACGGCTTTTTGAAAGGCCGGGTACCGGTTTATTTTATAAAACAGGTTGAGAAAGAATTCTGACGTCCAGCCTATGGTAAGGGAAAAAATTAAAGTTCCTATTCCCAGAAGGCCGCCCAGCAGCCAGCCTACTGTAACCACTGTTACTTCCAGGATAGTCCTAACCACCCCGATCCGCCAGCCGGTAATTTTATGCAGGGCCAGCATTAAGCTGTCCCTGGGGCCGGACCCAAGGTTGGCACTGATATATATTCCGGTACCCATTCCGCAGGCGATAATCCCTACCACCAGGTATATCACCCGGTATAAAATTTCACCCGGCACGGGAAACCAGCCCCACTTCATAAGCAGATCTACAAACAATCCTATGAGTATCATGTTTAAAACTGTTCCGGTGTAGGGTTTAACTCCCAGGGCCCAGCTTAATAAGACCACCAGTACTCCCACCCCAATCAACACCTGGCCTAAACTAAAGGGAAGGTACAGCGTTAAGCCCAGGTGCAGCACATCCCAGGGGGTGGGTCCAAGGTGAGCCTGAATAAGCAGAACAATGCCCATAGAAAGAATAAAAAGGCCGGTTATTAACCATGAATACTGCAGTATGTAAAAGACAGCTCTCTTCAAGTGAAAATCCTCCTACCTAAAAATTTATCCAGGTCCTCCCAGCTGTCGATGATGGCATCGGGCTGGTGGTTCTCCAATACTTCTCTTTCCGCCATTCCCCAGGGAACACCTATGGCCAGGGTTCCCGCTGCCTTGGCAGCCATAATATCAAAGGGACTGTCGCCGATGTAAGCCGCCTCATACGGCTGGCGGTTAAGTTTATCCAGGGCGGCATAAAGCGGTTCCGGCTGGGGCTTGTGTTTTTTCACGTCCTGCACGCCAATGAGCACCTGCAGGTACCGGTCAATACCCAGGTACTCTACACTGCGGCGGGCCACTGTGCTGGTTTTAGAAGTCACTACCCCCATGGAGAACCCGGCTTTATTCAGCCTTTCCAGCATTTCCATGGTCCCGGGATAGACGGTGGTGTACCTGTCATGGTCAACGGCATAGTACTTCTGGTACAGTTTAAAAAAGTCCGGCTCTCTTTCCTCCCCGGCAAAGTGCCTCCCGATGTCCTTGAGAGGCTTTCCGATCCATTTCATCACTTCATCCTGGCCCCAATCTATACCCATTTCCTCGAAAACCCGCCGGAAAGTTCGTTTTATAAGCGGCAGTGAATCCACCAGGGTGCCGTCCAGGTCAAAAAGTACGGTATTGATTTTCATTACCTGCCTGCTCCTTTACCAGTTTAATTCCCTTTATTTTAACATACTAAAGATATACAGTGAATTAAATATTGATGGCCCATATTCCACTCTCCTGCTGTATTCCCGGATATCCCTAAATTA
>JACDOL010000054.1 GCA_017656165.1 Desulfotomaculum sp. | reverse complement strand
CCATGCCCAGGGTCAATAACTATTACCTTTTTACCCATTAAAAAGCTCCTTTCTATATACTAATTACTTACTTTTACCCATATTCTGCGGGTCCTTGGACCATCAAACTCACAGAAATATATTCCCTGCCATGTTCCCAAAGCGGGTTTGCCATCTTGAATGAAAATAGTTTCAGATGGACTTACCAGGGCAGCCTTTATATGGGCATCTGAATTCCCTTCGCGATGGAGGTATGATTTGTCAATAGGTATCAGTTTATTTAGCGTATGTAACATATCTTTAGCCACGGTGGGATCAGCATTTTCATTTATTGCAATCCCTGCTGTGGTGTGTGGGCAGTAAATATAACAAATGCCCTGCTTTATGCCGCTTTTTTGAATTAAGTCTGATATTTCTCCTGTAATATCTATCATCTCGGTGCGTTTATTAGTTACCACTTTTATTTCCAAAAAGTTTGTCATACGCGTCCTCCTTAATTTATTTTTCATACATTATTGATAACTTATCATATTTAAAATACGCAGTCTAGATGACATTATGTGGAAAGGAATAATCTAAATAAACTATATAATTAATTTAATGTCTCAATTTGGGCAAGGTGTTCCGCAATTGAACATCAAATATGTATTAGTTTTTAGCATTTAGGCCTTAAGCTATTAGAAATTTTAGAAGAATTAATATATATAAAATATTTTTAATTTGGCATGGAGTTTGCAATATAATTTGGCAATTAAAGCTGTTTTAAGAGCTAAAATAAAAATAATGGAGGAGGTTATTTACATGACAGTAAGTGCGTATTTTATTCCTACTGTAAACTTGATGGGTCCAGGATGTGTAAATGAAGTAGGGGAGCGTGTTAAAAGTTTAGGCGGTAATAAGGTGTTAATTGTAACTGACAAAGGCTTATCAGAGTTAGGTATTGCCGATAAAGTTAAAGGTATAATTGAAGATGCTGGTTTAAAAGCAGTTGTGTTTGATGGAGCAGAACCAAACCCAACAGATCATAATGTGGATGATGGCTTTAAGGTTTGGCAGGAAGAAAAATGTGATGCCATTGTATCTCTAGGCGGTGGATCTTCACACGACTGTGCAAAAGGTATTGGGCTTTTAGCTGCTAATGGTGGAAAGATTCATGATTATGAAGGTGTTGATAAGTCTACAAACCCGATGGTTCCACTGGTGGCAGTAAATACAACTGCCGGTACTGCATCCGAAATGACACGTTTTTGCATTATAACCGATACCAGCCGTAAAGTTAAGATGGCCATTGTTGACTGGCGTGTAACTCCTGCTATCTCTATTAACGACCCAGAATTAATGGTTGGAAAACCGCCAGCACTAACTGCAGCCACTGGTATGGATGCCCTTACCCATGCTGTGGAAGCTTATGTTTCCACTGCGGCCACTCCTTTAACCGATTCAGCTGCATTAATGGCAATTAAATTAATTTCTAAGTACCTGCCGATGGCGGTAGCAAATGGAACTAACATGGAAGCTCGTGAAAAAATGGCATATGCCCAGTTCTTAGCCGGAATGGCATTCAACAATGCCAGCTTAGGCTATGTGCATGCCATGGCTCACCAGCTTGGTGGTTTTTATAACCTGCCTCACGGGGTATGCAATGCTATCCTGCTGCCGCATGTAGAGCAGTTTAACTTAATTGCTTGTGCAGAACGATTCCGTGACATTGCTATTGCTTTAGGCGAAAATGTGGAAGGGCTTTCTGTAAATGAAGCGGCTCAAAAAGCTATTGATTCTATTAAGAAGCTGTCTGCATCTATTGGAATTCCTTCAGGTCTTAAAGAGCTGGGTGTTAAGGAAGAAGATTTTAAGGTGATGGCTGAAAACGCCATGAAGGACGCCTGCCAGTTAACCAACCCGCGTAAGGCTACTCTTGACGAAGTAATTCAAATTTTCAAGAATGCCATGTAATTTAAACAAGCTTGTTAAGAGTAAGGGTGGGGGGAATCCCCCACCTTTATTTTTTGCACTGCTGGCGTGTTTTCGGAGTGTAAATACTTTGGCGCTGATAAGACCAAAGGTTTTTATAATTTGTGAGCCTTGAAAGGACATGAAATAAAAATGAAGAATTAATATTAAAGAATTAATATTATGAAATAAATTAATATTTTTACAGATGGTGGTTGGTATGAATGGAAATCTTTTAGAAATCAGCAAATTTGCTGCCCCGGAAATAATTTTTGGTTTCGGCGCTATATCACAAACAGGGGAAAGTGTATTACGCCTGGGAGCAAAAAAATTATTTATAGTAACCGACCAAGGTTTAATAGAGGCGGGGTGGGTAGAACAGGTACTTAAGCACCTTGATGAGGTTAAACTAGATTATGAGGTATGGTCCAACATTACCAGTAACCCCAAGGATTATGAGGTGATGGAAGGGGCTAAATTATACCTTAAATCAGAGTGTGATGCCATTGCTGCAGTTGGTGGTGGCAGCGCCATAGATGCTGCCAAGGCTATTGCTGTTTTAACTGCCAACGGGGGAGAACCAAAAGATTTTGAAGGAATAAATAAAATTACCAAACCGCTGCCTCCGATGGTAATGATACCTTCTACCGGTGGATCAGGCTCGGAGGTATCGCAGTTTGCCATCATAGTTGACAGCAAACGTAAGATTAAAATGACAATAATATCTAAATCCCTGGTACCAGATATTGCCATAATTGATCCTTATTTATTATATACCAAGGATGCCCGCCTAACTGCATCTACAGGTGTAGATGCCTTATGTCATGCCATTGAATCTTATGTCTCACTTGCTGCTACACCACTCACTGATGTACATGCACTTTATGCCGTGCAGCTAATAGCCAACAATCTTAGGGAATCTGTTGCCTGCCGTACAAATTTAAATGCTAAAAAAGCAATGGCTATGGCCAGCCTGCAGGCAGGCCTGGCTTTTTCCAATGCTATTTTAGGTGCTGCGCATGCCATGACTCACCAGATAGATGGCTTATTAGATTCTCATCACGGGGAGACAAACAGCATTTTACTTCCTATAGTAATGGAATATAATTTAATGGCTTGTGTAGAGAGGTATGCCAAGGTGGCAGAAGCATTAGGGATTAAAACTGAAGGAATATCACGTTTAAAAGCTGCTGAAAAAGCTATCCGGTGGGTTAAAAAATTGTTTGAGGATATAGGAACACCTAAAAAACTATCTGATTTAGGGCTCACAGAAGATCTGATACCACAGCTGGCAGAAAATGCTTTAAAAGATGCCTGCTTGGTAACAAACCCCCGGGATGTAGAGAAGAAAGACTTAATCAATCTATACAAAAAAGCTCTTTGATGAGGTGATAATACGGTGCTTGAAGAAAAAAGAGCACTGATAGAAAATTTAACCGGTGTTAACTCTTCTAAGCTAAATTACTATTTAGAGTTAAAAAAACGCAATGAAGAAATTATTAAACAGAATAACAGGTTGGAAATCATTCACCAGATAGTAAAAGACATAAATATAGATATGTCCATAAAAGACATTATTAATCGTGCATACAGCAAACTTCCGTCAGTTCTGCCTTGTGACTTGTTGGGATTGTCACTGCTGGAAAACGGTATTTTACGAACGGCTGCAGTGGTTCCTCACCAGGAATGCATTTATGAAAAATTACCTGCTAATTCATTATTATGGGACTGTATTAAAGAAAGAAAAGACAAGCTGTACACTTTTCCAAACAATAGAAGAAATTTAAAAGAAATCTGTCATTATGCACAATTTAATAATGATAAGATACGGAGTTTAGTAACCCTTCCTTTATTTGTTAGGGGAAAGGTAATAGGGACGCTGGTTATAGGCACAGAGAAAATTAATGTCTATACTGAAAGTGAGCTGAAATTCTGCCGCCAGCTGGCAGACCAGCTGGCAATATGCATTGAAAATGCCCGTTTATACGAAGAGGTGCTGCGCGGGAAAAGGGAGTGGGAAGAAACCTTTGCTGCTGTTATCGACCCGATTTATTTAATTGATTTAAGTTTTAATGTAATTCGCAGCAACAACAGGGACCTGCCATTTTCCAGTAATTTATGTGTTCAAAGAGACAGCGGCTGTAAATGCTACCAGGTTATATGGGGGAGAAAAAATAAATGTTCTCACTGTCTGCTGGAGGAAGTTGTTAAAACCGGGGAAGCGGCCAAACGGCGGGTACAGGCCAGTGGTCATGTTCTAGATGTATATTATTACCCGGTATTTAACAACAAAAATAAAATATATGCCGTTATTCATCATATACAAGACGTTACAGAAAAAATAAAAATGGAGGCGCAGTTGGTACAGTCAGCAAAGCTGGCAGCAATTGGAGAAATGGCAGCTGGGGTAGCTCATGAACTAAACAGTCCCATGACTGTAATAATTGGAACTGCACAGATGATGTTAAAGGAGATGGAAAAGGACCATCCCCGGGCGGAATTTTTAAAGGATGTAATTAACTCGGGGCTAAGGTGCAAGAGAATTATTCAAAATTTGCTTACTTTTTCAAGGCAGGAACAGCAGCCTATGGGTCCTACGGATGTTAACGACATGGTGCAAAAGGTTTTAAGCCTTACCAGATATCAAATAAACCGCAGCAAGATAACTATAAAAACGGAGCTGTCTGAAAACCTGCCGCTTATAAACGCCAATGGCCAGCAGGTTCAGCAGGTGCTTATTAATCTATTATTAAATGCCAGGGATGCACTGGAAAGTGTAGAAAGAGACAAAATTATAAAAATTAGTACCGGCTTAGGACAGGATGAGCAGGGAAAGCATTATGTTTGGTTAACAGTTGAAGACAACGGGGAAGGAATAGAAGAAGATAAAATAGATAAGATATTTAACCCCTTTTATACCAGTAAAGAGGCTTCTAAAGGAACGGGCCTGGGACTATCTGTTAGCCTGGGAATTGCTCAAGCTCACGGGGGAACCATAGAGGTAAAGAGTAATCCCGGGGAAGGTAGTATTTTTAAGTTAATATTACCTGTCAGCACTAGTTAATTTAGTTTATTAGGGGGGGGGTAACTATGACTTTCAAGCCCAGGATACTAGTTATAGATGATGAACATGATGTATGTGTATTCTTCCGCCGTTTACTGGAGAGCAAGGGTTACCAGGTAGGGGTTGCCACTTCCGGGGACGAGGCAGAGGAACTGTGGAAACTTAATAACTATAATGTAGCCATGGTGGATCT
This sequence comes from Desulfotomaculum sp., assembly GCA_017656165.1. Classification (GTDB taxonomy): domain Bacteria; phylum Bacillota; class Desulfotomaculia; order Desulfotomaculales; family Desulfohalotomaculaceae; genus Desulforadius. Next base: position 9,027 of record JACDOL010000054.1, on the reverse strand, counting down.
AAAAATGCCGGATGTTGACGGTCTCACACTACTGCAGAAAATAAAAGAATACCAGCCGGAATGTGAAGTAATAATTATGACTGGCTATGCTACTACCCGGACCGCAGTGAAAGCGATTCAACTGGGAGCCTTTGATTATATTGAAAAGCCTTTTGAAGACATTGATGAAGTAGAAAATTTAATTAAAAAGGCATTGGACTACAGTACCAGGGACAGCTGCAGTGCTGGTAAACCTGTGTGGGCAGAAACTGCTGAAAAAGTGGGACTGCATTATGGGCAGAATGAAGAAATGCACAGGCTTTTAAACATAGCTTATAAAATAGCAAAAAAAAACATTAATGTGTTAATACAAGGAGAGACAGGTACAGGTAAAGAGGTGCTGGCCAGGTTTATACATCATGCCAGTGAAAGAAATAACCAAGAATTTGTGGCTGTTAACTGCGGTGCTATGCCGGAAAATCTTTTAGAAAGCCAGCTTTTTGGTCATGAAAAAGGGGCTTTTACTGGAGCAAGCAGTACGCATAGAGGTATTTTTGAACTGGCCAACAACGGCACTTTATTTTTAGACGAAATAGGTGAGGCCAGTTTAAGTATTCAAGTTAAACTGCTGCGCGTGCTGGAGACCGGGGAATTTCAGCGGGTTGGTGGAGAACAAACAATTAGGACTAACGTTCGCTTAATTGCAGCCACAAATGTAGATTTAGAACAGGCTGTAAAGAACAAAAAGTTTAGAGAGGACTTGTTCTATCGACTGGACGTGGTAAGACTGGTACTGCCGCCCTTAAGAGAGCGTAAAGAAGATATTCCAAGCTTAGTGCATCATTTTTTAAAAAGGCTGGGTGTTAAAGACAAAACTATAAACGTGCCTGCAGAAGTAATGGACCGCCTGTGTATGTATAACTGGCCAGGGAACCTGCGCGAACTGCTTAATACTTTAAGTCAGGCTGTAGCATTATGTGATGGTGATACAATTTTACTAAATCACCTGCCCCAAAAAATTATAAAACAACACAATTCATCCGCTGCAGGTACACTGACCAAGAAAAAGCGGAATGGGGCTTCAGCAGCCAGAGGGTTACTGGAAGACTTAAAAAACATTCATAAAAGGTTTAATGAGGAAGATATTACTTCCATCGAGGAACTCCAGGACATTTACAAGTTGGTTGCCAAACTAAAAAGTTCAATAAAAAGGCGTCTGGAAGCCCAGGGAATTTCTCCCGACCCCCCTGTGTCATTACGGGACATGGAGGCCAGGGCCATTGAAAAGGCATTAGCTTATTATAAAGGGAATATTACTGCGGCCTCTAAAGCTTTAGGAATTGGACGAAATACCATTTACCGTAAAGTGAAAGAATATAACATCTGGATAAAGAATTAACTTCTTTTCCTGCTATCTTTACTGTAAAAACCCAGGTGCACCCTGTAAATGCTTGGCAGGCCCGGTGGTACTAATCCTACTCTATCACCGGGCTTAATATGTTGATCCAGGCCGTAAGCGACACCGTTTATAAATACAGCTTCTAAACTGCTTTCAGGGATGTTTAACTGCTTTGCCAGCTGCCTTCCGGTAGTACCTTCTTCTGGGATTGTTACATTACAAGGTATATTCCAGCCCTGCTGTTTAAACAGCTGCTGTAGGCTGGCAAAGGCTCTCAATTCAATTTCTGCCATGGGTAATCCCTCCCTGCTATTATCTAAAATTATCTAAAACTTAGGTACATGCAATTTTCTTTCCAACCTGGAGGATATATTCTTAAAGAAAAATCTTGGTGAATTGTTTCAAAAATGAATAGTGTTCTAAAACAAGCAATATTCTGTTACATAATGATACACATGGAATCCATAACAAGTGTAAACTGGGTTTATTTATGGCATAATTCTTGCTTATTAGTATTTTAAATGATTAATTAATACTAAACAAGAACAAGAAACAAAATTGTATCAAAATTGTGACTGCTGAAAGGAGGAATTGAAAGAAAAATGAAGAAATATATTTAATATAACTATAATTTAAAAAATTTTAGCAATCAGCGAAGATATTAATTCATAAGGAGGGAGCAGATTGTCTAAAATTATAAGGGTTAACATGACAACTAAAAAAGTGAATATTGAAGAAGTTCCTGAAAAGTACGTGGGGCTGGGTGGTCGCGCATTAACTTCACAGGTTATCTTGGACGAAGTACCGCCAACATGCCACCCGCTGGGCCCGAAAAATAAATTAGTATTTGCCCCGGGACTGCTTTCTGGTACAAATGCACCTTCTTCCGGGCGTCTTTCAGTTGGGGGTAAGAGTCCTCTGACCGGTGGTATAAAAGAAGCCAATGCAGGTGGTATTACTTCACAAAAAATGGCCAGCCTGGGCATAAAAGCTATCATTGTTGAGGGTAAAGCGGAAAAAGGAACTTATATCCTCAGGGTAACTGCAGATGATGTAGAATTAATTCCCGCTGATGACCTGGCAGGTAAAGGCACCTATGAATTAACTGCCATCTTAAAAGAACGGTATAACGAAAAGGCTGGTGTTATCTGCATTGGTCCAGCCGGTGAAATGAAAATGCAGAGCGCTGGTATAACCAACAATGACCCGGAGGGTAATTCCAGTCGCTATGCAGGGCGCGGTGGACTTGGTGCTGTTATGGGATCCAAGGGATTAAAGGCTATTGTTGTAGAGTGTGATAAAGCCTTTGATGCTCCAGTTAAAGATAAAGAGCGCTTTAAAACTGCAGCTAAAAAGTTTGCCCAAATACTGGCCAGCCATCCTGTTACCGGTGAGGGACTGCCTAAATTCGGTACCAACGTTCTGATGAACATTATTAACGAGGCTGGTACGCTGCCTACCCGCAACTTCAGCAGGGGCCGTTTTGAAGGAGCCAGTGAAGTCAGCGGTGAAAAATTGGCAGAGGTAGCCACTCAACGCGGAGGAAAAGCAACACATGCCTGCCATCCCGGTTGTGTAATGCGCTGCTCAAATGTTTACCCAATGCCCGATGGTAAAGTATGTGCTCCCATTGAATATGAAACTGCCTGGTGCTTTGGGCCGAACTTAGAAATTAGTGACCTGGATGTAGTTGCTAAACTTAATTACATCTGCAATGACGTTGGTTTAGATACAATTGAAGCAGGATGTACTCTTGGAGTACTGATGGAAGCAGGAGTACTGCCTTTTGGTGATGGAGAAGCAGCAATTAAAGCCTTAGAAGAAGTTGGAAAAGGTACACCGCTGGGAAGAATTATTGGTGCCGGTGCTGCAGTGGCTGGTAAAGTGTATGGAGTAACTAGAGTTCCTGCTGTTAAAGGACAGGGTATTCCGGCATATGACCCCCGTTCCTGTAAAGGTAACGGTGTAACTTATGCTACTACTCCCATGGGTGCTGACCACACAGCCGGTTATGCTGTAACCGCTAATATTCTCAAAGTTGGTGGTTATGTAGATCCTAACAAAGAAGAGGGCCAGATTGAACTTTCCCGCAACCTGCAGATAGCAACAGCTGCAGTAGACGCCACTGGATTGTGTCTCTTTGTTGCCTTTGCGGTATTAGATAACGAAGAAGGTCTGCCCACTATTGTAGAAATGATAAATGCCCAGTATGGTACCAACCTTACTGTGGATGATGTTACTGCGTTGGGGCAGCAGATATTGAAAAATGAACGTGAATTTAACAAGAAAGCAGGTTTCACAAAGGCTGATGACCGCCTGCCTGAATTCTTCTATGAGGAAGAACTTGAACCGCACAATACTAAATTTGAACTTAAAGAAGAACTTGATGAAGTATTTAACTTTTAATTAGTTATTGCAGGATGAAAGTATATAAGATAAAATTTGCTGAAACGAACAAAATCAAGAGGGTGTTTAAACTGCTTCTGGAAGTGAGGCTCTACAGCGGTTTAGAAAAATATGTGCAGGGTGCCAAGTACGGAAAGCCTATGAAAGTAGAAATGCCTGACGGAACAACAGGGAGACAGCTGCTGGATAAATTGGGTATTCCGCAGGAGCAGGTGTTTTCCATCCTTGTAAATGGTACTCACCGTGACCGCGATGAAGTAATGGAGGACGGTGACCGGGTTGCCCTCTTCCCGCCAGTGGGTGGGGGGTAAAAGGCTAATTACAAGCGGGTCAAACCCGCTTGTAATTAAAAGTCGTTATGCATTGACAAACATAAGGGTTGGCTGGCTGCCAGCCAGCAGGTAATGGGGCTTCCCGGTGACTGTCTTTGTAAACTATTAGTAAGTTCTAAGGTATTTACTATTTTTGCTGGGGTAATACAATGGCAGGCATTATTATGTGCGGCTTCATTTATAGATTTATGTTCCCCAGTTAGTTGAAATTAATATTGCTAAAAATAAAGGTTAGAAGGTGAAGAATATGCTGGATGGGTACAAGCGTGACATTAATTATTTACGGGTGTCTGTAACGGATCGATGTAATTTGCGTTGTGTTTACTGCATGCCTGCCGAGGGTATCAAAACCATCCCCCATGAAGAAATTCTCACCCTGGAGGAAATTTTTAAGGCGGTAAAGGCAGCCAGTCAAGTTGGAATACGAAAAGTTCGTTTAACAGGAGGAGAACCTCTTGTTAGATTAGGAATAGTAGAGCTGATAAAAAATATCAACAGTATACCTCAAATTAATGATATTGCCGTTACCACCAATGGATTATTATTGAAAGAAATGGGCAGGGAGCTGCAAAAAGCGGGTGTAAAAAGGGTAAATATCAGTCTAGACAGCATGGATAAGAAGCGCTACCTCAGTATTACCCGTACAGGTAAATTAGAAAAAGTTCTGCAGGGCATTGAGGAAGCATTAAGGCTGGGGCTCAACCCTGTAAAAATAAATACAGTTGTTGTTCGCGATTTAAATTTTGATGAAGTTGTGGATTTTGCCCGCTGGACGAGAGAGGCACCGGTGCATGTGCGGTTTATTGAACTAATGCCTATAGGTACTTCTAGTCCGTGGGCAGGGGATCAGTACGTTCCTGCAGAAGAAATTAAGAGTACAATTTCCAGTGAATTGGGGCCGTTAAAAGAAGTCAAAAAAATGAAGGGAAGTGGGCCTGCCAGGTATTTTAAACTAGGCAATGCCAAGGGTACCATTGGCTTTATTACGGCTATCAGCGACCATTTCTGCAGTAGGTGCAATCGTCTGCGCCTTACTGCAACTGGTGGAATAAGACCGTGTCTTTTTGATAAAAGAGAAATTGATATCAAAACTCCTCTTCGCAGAGGTGTCAGTGAAGATATATTAGCAAGAATATTTTCAGAGGCTGTGCTGTTAAAACCAGATCGTCATCACATGGATTACGGCTGGAATGACAAACGGGTAATGTCTCAAATTGGAGGGTAGGAATAATGGCAGAAATGAATCATTTTGATTCTCGCGGCCGGGCGCGTATGGTTGAAGTGGGTGACAAAAAGGATACCAAGAGAGAAGCAGTGGCCCGGGGAGAAGTAAAGATGAAACCAGAAACACTTGCTTTAATAGAAGCAGGCAGTATGGCCAAAGGAGATGTTTTAGGGGTTGCCAGGGTAGGGGGGATAATGGCTGCCAAAGAAACACCTCGCTTAATTCCCATGGCTCATCCTATCAACATTACCGGGGTGAACGTAAATTTCCGTTTCCAACGGCCGGATATACTGGAAATAGAAGCAAGTGTTCGCACCACCGGGAAGACTGGTGTAGAAATGGAAGCACTAACTGCAGTCAGTATAGCAGCTTTGACCATTTACGATATGTGTAAAGCTGTAGATAAAACTATGATAATCCAAAATGTCAGGTTAATAAAAAAGACTGGCGGCAAAAGCGGTCAATTTTTACGGGAGGGAGAAAAAGAATGGGAGTAATTGTTGCGGTTTGTACAAGCCCGGATAAAGGCATGCGCAAAAAAAATGTAGGCAGTGGAAAATTAGTTGTAAATTACGGTCTGGAAGGTGATGCGCACGGTGGGTCGTGGCACAGGCAGGTCAGCCTGCTGGCCATGGAAAGTATAGAGAAAATGCGCAGTAAGGGTATAGATGTTGGTCCTGGTGACTTTGCCGAAAATCTAACCACAGAAGGAATAGACTTACCAGCACTGCCAGTGGGAACAAAACTAAAAATAGGCCCGGAGGCGGTGGGAGAAGTAACTCAAATTGGTAAAGAATGCCACCATGGCTGTGCCATTCGCAAACTGGCCGGTGACTGCATAATGCCCAGGGAAGGTATTTTTATTAAAGTATTGCAAGAAGGACCAGTAAAAGTTGGCGATAAGATAGAGATTATTTCCGAAGGGGAGAACCAGTAGGTGACGCCTGTTATTTCAATAGTAGGCTGGTCTAATACAGGTAAAACAACTTTTATAGAAAAATTAATAGGTGAACTTAAGAAGCGCGGCTACCGCGTCGGTACTATTAAGCACCATCATGGGAAAGTTGAACTTGACAAACCTGGTAAAGATACATACCGGCACGCTCAGGCTGGTGCAGATGCAGTGGTTATAGCCAGTCCTGAAAAAGTTGGGATGATTAGAAAAACCGATAAAGAATGGTCTCTGCAGATGCTGGTTGAATTATTGAAAGATATGGACATTATAATTACCGAAGGGTTTAAAAAAGAAAATGCTCCTCAAATCGAAGTGTACCGTCATGATTTGTTTAATAAAACCCCGGCATCCCAGCCGGGCAGCCTTATTGCCGTAGTCAGCGATACTGAGCATGAACGTAATGTTCCTGTGTTTAATTGGAATGATGCGGCGGGGGTGGCTGACTTAATAGAAACAAAATTCCTGGGGTGATAAAATGCCAGCGCTGGACAAAGAGCAGTTAATAAGATACAAAAGAAATATTTTGCTAAATGGTGTTGGGAAGCTGGGGCAGCAAAAATTATTGAATTCTAAAGTTCTCATAGTTGGCGCCGGGGGTCTAGGGTCCCCGGCTGCCTATTACCTGGCAGCAGCCGGCATTGGCAGGATAGGAATAGTAGATGCTGATACCGTTGACCTTTCTAATCTGCAGCGTCAAATCATACATAACTTCAGAGACCTCGGTAAGCCGAAAGCAGTGTCTGCTGCTGAAAAGCTGCGGGTTTTAAACAGCGATGTCCAAGTTGATATTTATAATAAGATGCTGACAAAAAATAACGCAGAAGAAATAATAAGCAGTTACCAGGTTGTAATTGATGCCACTGACAATTTTGCTGCCCGGCAGTTAATAAATGAGGTTTGTTACCGGCTGAAAAAACCTTTTATTTATGGAGGCGTTTTAGCCATGCAGGGGCAGGTAATGACTATTGTACCTGATCAGGGCCCGTGTTTCAGCTGTATTTTTAGAAAGGAACCACCTGAAAATGCACCTACTACTTCCACCGTAGGAATTCTAGGAGCGGTGGCAGGAGTCATAGGTTCAGTACAGGTTTCTGAAACAGTTAAAATACTGCTTCAAATGGGCAGCCCGCTTGTTGGAAGAATGTTTACCATAGATTTAGCGGAAATGTTAACAGATTTAATTGAAGTTAGTAGAGATAACAGCTGTCCGGTTTGCGGCAGTATATAGACAGTATTACCGCCAGTAGAACAGATATAAATATATAGTACTCATAACAATTGATAAAATCATGAGCGGGAAAGCAACTTTCATATACCCCAAAAAGGATATGCTGGTACCGTTCTTTTCAGCCAAGCCGGCAACAATTACATTGGCGGCAGCACCAATGAGGGTTCCGTTGCCGCCAAGGCATGCCCCCAGTGCCAGTGACCACCAAATGGGATCCAGGTTGGTAAAGACATTTAAACCTTCCGGTCCCATTTCTTTTATCATAGGTATCATGGTAGCCACAAAGGGGATGTTATCAACAAAAGATGAGGCAATTGCGGCCAACCATAATACTAAAAATCCCGTTTTTAACAGGTCCCCTCCCGTTAACTCTATAGATTTTTCTGCAATGGCAGCTATAACCCCACTAACCTCCAGGGCGCCTACAATAACAAACAATCCTATAAAGAAAAAAATGGTAGGCCACTCTACTGTCAGCAGCACGTCTTCAGGTTCCTCCCTGGTAAGAAGAAGCAATAAAGTGGCACCGGCCAGCGCAATAATGGAATTTTCAATATGAAGAATACCATGAAATCCAAAGCCAATTATAGTAAGTGCCAGCACAAATAAAGACTTTTTCATTAAAGTTATATCTTTTAACTCCTGCTTTTCATCAAAATTCTTTATTTTCTCTTTAAGCTCCGGCGAGGTCTCAATGCGGAAAACGACCCGTAATATTAAAATAGTAACAACAAATACCAGGAAGGCAATAGGCGTTAAGTTGTAAATGAATTCCATAAAGGACAAACCTGCCGGACCGCTGATCATAATATTTGGTGGGTCCCCAATTAATGTGGCGGTTCCCCCGATGTTTGAGGCCATAATTTCTGTAATTAAAAATGGAATGGGGCTGACGTCAAGTTCTTTGGTTATAGAAAAAGTTACTGGAACCACCAGCAGCACAGTGGTGACATTGTCTAAGAAAGCTGAACCTATGGCTGTAATAACCGCCAGCACTATTAAAATACGAAGGGGTTCTCCATCTGCTTTTTTGGCGGACCAAATTGCTAGGTATTCAAATACACCAGAACGCCTGGTAATGCCCACAATAATCATCATTCCAACAAGAAGTCCAATGGTATTCCAGTCAATATGAGTAATTACTTCTTCAAAATGAATAGTACCGGCAAATAACACCAGCATAGCCCCTGCCAAGGCTACCACAGCCCGGTGTATTTTTTCTGATACAATTAATGCATACGTTAGTAGAAAAACTACAACGGCAAATGCGGCATGATACTGTTCCGGCAAATTTATCCCCCCCTATTGCACCAGTAACTTAAGATAAACTATGTAAAATAGTTTTTCATTAAATATTATTAATTATGTACTTAAACTAACGCTTAAGCTTCCGGGCGGCTGCGCAGCTGGTCGCTTTGCGACTCAAACACACTCAGCGTTTTTCCTTTGGCTGCGGCGTTCTTTGAATTTGCCGGCTGTCGTTTTCTGCGGTAAATACCTTAA
>JACDOL010000053.1 GCA_017656165.1 Desulfotomaculum sp. | reverse complement strand
CCCCTTTACTAACAAGCTGAAAACCGGCCTACCCCACCGCATGGCAGGCCACAAAATGTCCTGGTTTAACTTCTCTAAACTCCGGCTGTTTCTGCCTGCAGATATCCATGCATTTAAAACACCTGGTGTGAAAGCGGCAGCCGCTGGGCGGGTTCACCGGGCTGGGAACGTCACCTTTCAGTATGATCCGCTTTTTCTTCACCTTTGGATCGGGCACCGGCACCGCTGATAAAAGTGCCTGGGTGTAAGGATGAAGCGGCTCGCTGTACAGGTCTTTATCGCTGCCCAGCTCTACCATCTGCCCCAGGTACATTACCCCCACCCGGTCAGACATGTGTTTTACCACATTGAGCCCGTGGGCAATAAACAGGTAGGTAAAATTAAATTCCTTCTGCAGGTCCTTCAATAGGTTCAGCACCTGGGACTGGATGGATACGTCCAGTGCCGAGACCGGTTCGTCACAGATAATCAGGTCCGGGTTTAAGGCCAGGGCCCGGGCAATTCCCACCCGCTGGCGCTGGCCGCCGCTGAACTCGTGGGGATAGCGGCGGGCGTGGTAGCTGGCCAGCCCCACGTATTCCAGCAGCTGGCGCACCTTTTTTTCCAGTTCCGACCCTTTGGCCAGCCCAAAAACCCTCAGCGGCTCCCCAACTATCTGCCCCACCGTCATTCTAGGATTAAGCGACGCGTAGGGATCCTGGAAGATAATCTGCATTTTCTGCCGCAGCCGGCGCATTTCTTCTCCCGGCAGTTGAAAAATGTTTTTCCCCTTAAAATACACTTCCCCGGAAGTAGGCTCAATGAGCCGCAAAATCAGCCGGCCGGTGGTGGATTTACCGCAGCCGCTTTCCCCCACCAGGCCCATTGTTTCGCCGGGATAGATTGTAAAGTTTACACCGTCCACTGCCTTCACTACAGACTGCGGCCTGCCGAACAGGCCTTTTTCAACGGTAAAGTACTTGGTTAAATTCTTCACTTCCAGCAGGGGCTGCATTTAACCTGCACCCCCTTCCACCAACCAGCAGCTCACCTTTCTCCCGGGAGACACTTCAACCAGTTCCGGCCTGGCCCGGTGGCACCTGCTTTCCGCCTCCGGACAGCGGGGGGCAAAGGCACAGCCCGCAGGCAGGTGCATCAAGTTGGGCACAGTGCCTTCAATCATGTAAAGCTTGTCCACTTCTTCCTCCACCCGGGGTATGGATGCCAACAGGCCCCTGGTATACGGGTGCAGCGGTTTTTCAAACAGTTCTTCCACCGTTGCTTCTTCTACAACCTTCCCGCAGTACATAACTGCTGCCCGGTCAGCCATTTCCGCCACCACCGCCAGGTCGTGGGTAATCATTATAATGGCTGTTCCAAACTTTTCCTGCAGTTCCTGCATCAGTTCCAAAATCTGTGCCTGGATGGTTACATCCAGGGCAGTGGTCGGTTCGTCAGCTATCAAAAGTTCCGGCCGGCAGGAAAGGGCCATGGCAATCATTACCCGCTGGCGCATGCCCCCGCTCATTTGATGGGGAAACTCATAGGCCCTTTTTTCCGGCGATGGAATCCCTGTGAGGCGCAGCATTTCTACCGCCTTTTCCATGGCTTCCTTTTTATTAACACCCTGGTGATTGATAAGGGCTTCTGCTATTTGGTCACCCACCCTGTAAACCGGATTCAGCGAGGTCATGGGTTCCTGGAAAATCATAGAAATCTTGTTGCCCCGGATGCGGCGCATCTCCTTTTCCGGCAGCTTTAACAGGTCCTGCCCGTTAAAATAAATACTGCCGCCCACAATGCGTCCCGGTGGGCTGGGAATAAGGCGCATGATGGATAGCGAAGTTATACTTTTCCCGCTGCCGGATTCTCCAACCACCGCCAGGGTTTCTCCCCTGTTCAGGTGGAAACTTACGCCGTCCACTGCCGGTACTACTCCTTCATCCAGGAAGAAGTGAGTTTTTAAGTTGTCTACTTTCAGTAATACATCGCTCACTGCTGTTTCCACCTCCTACTGTTTCAGCCGCGGGTCCAGGGCATCGCGCAGCCCGTCTCCCAGCAGGTTAAAGGCCATTACCGTTAAAGTGATGGCAATGCCGGGGAACATAACCAGGTGAGGGGCATTAAACATGTAGCTGCGCCCTGCTCCCAGCATGGTGCCCCACTCGGCATCGGGCGGCTGCACACCCAGTCCCAAAAAGCCCAGGGCGGCAGTTTCTAATATGGCAGTGGAGATACCCAGTGTACCCCGCACGATAATAGGTGCTATTACGTTGGGCATGATGTGTTTAAAGATGATGGCAGCATCTTTGTTTCCGATAGCCCTGGCAGCCTGTACATACTCGTTTTCTTTTACCGACAATACCGAGCCCCTGACTATCCGGGCATATTCCGGCATGGTTACAATACTGATGGCTATGACGGCATTTTCCACCCCTTTACCAAGGGCAGCCATAAAGGCAATGGCCAGCAGCAGTGAAGGGAAGGACAGCATGACATCCATGAAGCGCATGATTATATTATCTATCCTGCCGCCAAAATAACCGGCAATGGAACCCAGCACCGTTCCGACAGACAGGGCAATGGCTACCGCCAAAAGCCCCACCCTCAGTGAAATGCGGGCCCCAAATATTATGCGGCTTAAAATGTCCCGCCCCAGCTCGTCAGTACCCAGCCAGTGCTCAGAGCTGGGTTTCTGCAGGCTGTCGGACATTACGCCGTCAATGGGATCGTAAGGAGCAATGTAAGGAGCAAAAATGGCTACCAGGGTTAGGCCCACCAGGAATACCAGGCTGGCCATGGCCAGCTTGTTTTTTCTCAAGCGCCGCCAAAATTCTCTCACCGGTGAATATGTTTCAATATTATCCAGTACTGCTTCAGATGCTGCTGCTTTAGCAGTTTCGGACATGACTTGACAACTCCTATCCTAATTTAAAGTTAGGAATACTTGATACGAGGATCCAGCCAGGCGTACAGCAGGTCAACTATTAAGTTAACCACCACAAAAACAGTGGCTGTGAAGATTACCGTGCCCTGCACCAGTGGGTAGTCTGAAGCGAGGATGGCATCCACCATCCTGCTGCCAATCCCCGGCCAGCTGAAGACCGTTTCAGTAAGCACAGCACCACCCATCAGCACACCCAGCTGAAGTCCAATTACTGTCACTACCGGTATCAGTGCATTTCTTAAGGCGTGTTTGTATATAACCACCTTTTCTTTTAAGCCCTTGGCCCGGGCTGTACGAATATAGTCCTGCCTGATTACTTCCAGCATTGTGGAGCGTGTCATCCTGGCTATAATGGCCGTGGAGTAAGAAGCCAGGGCAGTGGCAGGCATAACCAGGTGTTTCAGGGCGCTCTTTAATGACTCCCAGTTGCCGGTCAGTATGCTGTCCACAACATACAATCCTGTGATGTGGGCCGGTTCCATACCGATATCAATCCGGCCGTTAACGGGCAGTAAGTGCAGTGTCAGTGAGAAAACAATTATCATCATCAACCCCAGCCAGAAGATGGGCATAGATACACCAAGCAGTGCACCAATCATACTCAGGTAGTCAAAGATGGAGTACTGTTTCACTGCAGAAATAACTCCCACTGTTACCCCCACAACTGTGGCAATAATAATAGCTGCCAGTGCCAGTTCCACCGTGGCGGGGAAGCGGGCTAAAATTTCTTCCAAAACCGGGGCGTGGGTCATTAGAGAACGTCCAAAATCACCATGCAGAAGATCCCATAGAAAACGGCCAAACTGCACGTACAGGGGATCATTTAAACCCAGGCTTTCTCTCAATGCTTCAGCCTGCTCAGCGGTGGCATGCTGACCCAGCACCACCAGGGCCGGGTCCGGTGTCAGCAGGTGCAGCACCAGGAAAACAAACAAGCTTACTCCCAGCAGAACGGGAATCAGCATCAGCAGTCGTTTTAAAAAATAGCGGAGCATAATTATTCCTCCCCAGTGGTTTAAAAGCTAGGCTGTCTTTAGTACAGGGGGCGTTATTACCGCCCCCTGTGACTAAACCTAAAAAGAAGATAAGTTAATTCGGTATAAATATGGCCCAAATTTTATTTGGCCATATTCAGCGCGTTAAGGGGAACTTACAAAAGATTACTTCTTATCTACATCATGGAAATAAATTACCCCGGTTGGGTGCAGCTTAAAGTTCTCAATACCCGGGCGTTCAGCAGTCATGGCTGTGGCGTGGGAAATGAATACCCACGGGGCATCTTTAACCAGGATCTGCTGCAGCTCGCTGTAAATTTCCGCCCGTTTGTCCATGTCAAATTCCCTGCGTCCTTCTTCCAGCAGCCGGTCAACTTCAGGATTGGAATATTTAGCAGTGTTCAGGCTGCGGACAATTTCTTCACTGTCCAGCAGGGTAAGGAAGTTATCCGGGTCACCGTTGTCACCTATCCAGCCGTAAATCATCATATCTCCCTCTTCTACAATTACAGGGGATACAACTTTCTTATACTCGGCCCAGGGATAGGCTTTAATTTCCACATCAATACCAACCTTCTGCAGGTCATTTTGAATAGCTTCAGCCAGCTTTTGGCCTACAGTATTGTAAGGACGGGGGTTGGTATATGTTAAAAGTGTTAACTTTAAGCCATCGGGATAACCTGCTTCTGCCAGCAGCTGCTTGGCCTTCTCAGGATCGTACTCGTATGGCTTTAAATCCTTGTCATAGCCGGGCAGGAATGGCGGCAGCGGGCCGTTGGCTTTTTGAGCTAGGCCCTGGTACAGGTGTTCAACGATGGCATCACGGTTAATGGCATGGCTCACTGCCTGGCGAAGCTTGGGGTTGTTAAAGGGTTCCTTGTTGCAGAAGAAAGCCAGGTAGTTAATGTTCATGCCAGGATTTTTAGCCACAATCATCCCGTTTTCTTCCAGGGTCTTCACATCGTTGGGGTCAACACCATCCATGGCATCAATGGAACCAGTCATCAGTTCACTGGCCCGGACAGAGTTTTCTTTAACAAACTTGAAAATCAGCTTATCTATTTTCGGGCGGCCGTCCCAGTAGTCATCATTGGCCACCAGTTGGATGTGCTGGCCGCGCTTCCATTCTACAAACTTGAAGGGGCCGGTACCAACCGGATGCTCGATGTAGTTATCGCCGTATTTTTCCACTGCAGCCGGGCTGACAATGGGAGCTGCCATGCACATGGCCAAGTTGGCCAGGAATGGTGCATAGGGTTCTTTTAAGATAATTTTTACTGTATATTCATCTACAACTTCAACCGCCTTGACCGGGCCGAATACGAAAGATGCATAAGGCATATCGTCTGTGCGGTTGGGCGGCAGCTGGCGTTCAATACTGAATTTTACAGCTTCAGCATTAAACGGGGTGCCGTCGTGGAACTTTACATCTTTGCGCAGGTGGAAGGTCCACTCAGTCTTATCTTCATTAACTTCCCAGCTGGTTGCCAAAGCCGGTTCTATTTCAGTACTGTCCGGCTTGTAGCGTACCAGGTTGTCATAAATATTAACCATAACCTTGGCAGATTCGCCGTCATCAACATATGCCGGGTCCAGCCCACGGGGGTCAGCACCCTGGGCAAAGACAAACACTTTTTCTTTTTCAGCAGATGTCTGTGCTTTTTCATCTCCACCACCGCAGCCAGCCAGCAGCAGAGACATAACAGCAACTGCCAGCACTAGAAACAGTGTTTTTCTGCGCATAACCTTGCCTCCCCACATCTAATCTCTTTTTCTTACCGCTGAAAAAAACTCTCCTCCCCCATTAACGCGCCGCATGCCATATGCTGCCTATTTGTCCACAAGTTATGGACAACAGCACACATTGTCAATTAGTTCTGCATATTTATAAAAATTCCTTTATGAATAAATATACAGCTAAGTTTATAAATGATTTTTCATAATGAGTCAATAAATTTAAATTTTAATGCACTGTATAAAAAAAATTAACTTTGAAAAAATATCTCTAAGGAGGTGATTTTAGTGCCCCAAAGCATCAAATGCAATGTCACCGAATGCACATACAATGACAATGTTATGTGCAGCGCTCCAATGATCCAGGTAAATCGCAGCCATTCTAGTCAAAGTAAGAATTCTGATGAAACCAAATGTGAAACTTTTAAGCCCAGGCAGTAATTTTTAAGCCGGTGCCGCCAGAGCACCGGCTTTATTCTTATTTATGATATTATGCTTTTTTAAGAATTTGGCAGTTATGCTACAATGTACGTAATTAATCCTTTGCCCGGGGGTGCAGTTAATGAAGAAAAAAACTTTTAACACTCTACTGCTTCTGCTGCTCATCATCAGTATGATGCTGGTGGGCTGTCCCAATGAAGAAAAAATAGAAGCAGGATACAGGGATATTACAGCGGGTGAGCTGAAAGAAATGCTGGACAGCAGCAGTGATATACTGATGATAGATG
Organism: Desulfotomaculum sp.; assembly: GCA_017656165.1. Lineage (GTDB taxonomy): Bacteria > Bacillota > Desulfotomaculia > Desulfotomaculales > Desulfohalotomaculaceae > Desulforadius. The sequence continues at coordinate 7,915 of JACDOL010000053.1, read as the reverse complement.
TTCGAGAACCTTACGAATATAATGCCGGTCATATTGCTGGTTCTATTTTAAGACCGCTGGGAAAAATAGAAAGCTGGTCAAAGGAGCTGGATAAAGATAAACCAATAGTTCTTATCTGCCGCTCGGGAAACCGGAGCGCCCAGGCGGCACGCTGCCTGGTAGATCAAGGTTTTACAAATGTAATGAACTTAAAAGGCGGGGTTAAAGCCTGGCCTTACGGCCTAGTGGAAAACGTGGATATCCCCGGTGCCGCTTAGTCCACCAGCTGTCTGGCCGCAAAGGCTATTACTGCTCCCTGTGCCAGCAGTATCAGGGGAATACCCAGCTTAAACTTTACATTTCTGGTTTTATGGCGGGTTACCTGCATTGCTAAGAGCGCCCCTACTGAACCACCTATGGCGCTGGCCAGCAGCAGGCGGTTTTCAGGAATGCGGTATTTTACCCGCCTGCGCCTGGAAAGCCATTTATCCAGTACAAATAAAGCAAAGGTCAGCAAATTTATCATAATTAAATAAAACTTCATCATCTGCATGTTTTATGCTCCCGGCTAAATTTTATTTACATCTTCGCTTTTATTACCGGCATTTCCTGCCAACCTGAATAATGGAGTGATTGAGAATTGAAAATTTACAAATCTACCTGCCCACTGGACTGCTACGACACCTGCGGGCTTTTGGTTTATACCGACAGCGGCAGGGTGGTAAAAATTGAAGGAGATCCGGATCATCCCTTAACACGGGGGTTTTTATGTCCAAAGGGTTACCGCCACCTCCAGCGCATGTACAGCAGCCAGCGGCTCACAACCCCCCTGTGGAAGAAAAACGGCCGCTGGATTCCCATTGACTGGAACCAGGCTTATGACTTAATGGCCGAAAAATTAACCGCCATCAAGGAAAAGTACGGAAGCACTGCAGTTCTGCTGTACACCGGTGGGGGCTCCAATGGTATTCTCAATAACCTGGATGCCCGGTTTGCCAATGCCCTTGGCGGTGTTACCACCCCGGGCGGAAGCATTTGCTGGGGCAGCGGTTATGCCGCTCAAGAAGAGGACTTTGGCATGCTGCAGATTCATGATTGGCCCGATGTTTTAAATTCTAAATTAATTGTTCTCTGGGGGCGGGATCCGGACACCACCAACCTGCATCTGGTACCTTTCATTAAAGAAGCCCGGGAAAAAGGAGCCAGGTTGATGGTGATCAACCCGCTGAAAATTAAAATGGCTGAAACCGCAGACCTGCACCTGGCACCCCGGCCGGGAACCGATGGAGCTTTAGCCCTGGCCATGGCCAATGTAATATTGGCAGAAGGAATGAATAATTATGCAATTTTACAAAAAAGCTCGAACTATAGAAATTTTTGCCAATTAGCAGAAAAATTTACCCCGGATAGAGGGGAAGAAATTACCGGAATCCCTGCAGAAAAAATCCGGCAGGCAGCCCGGATGTACGGCAGTTTAAAACCAGCCAGTATTTTCTTTGGTTACGGCCTGCAGCGCTATGCCAACGGGGGGAAAACGGTGCGTTACATTGACAGCCTGGCAGCCCTGGCCGGTAATATCGGTGTGCCGGGGGGAGGGGTAAATTACGCGCACCAGTTCTGGTTGGAGTTTTTTAACGACATAAAGGGAACACACCTGGCTGAGAGAAGGCGTTCCTTGGCTACCCCTATCCTGGCAGATGAAATTTTAAATGCTGCTGACCCGCCCATAAAGGCGGTGATTGTTACCAGGTCCAACCCGGTAAACCAGCTGCCCAATACCAGGAAAGTTAAGCAGGCCTTTGATGCAGTGGATTTTACAGTGGTGGTTGACATGTTTATGACCGACACCGCGGAAATGGCTGACCTGGTACTGCCCTGTACTTATTTTTTAGAAGAAGAAAACCTCATCACCAGTTCCTGGAATTATTACCTCGGTTACTGCCCGCGGGTGGTTGAACCCCCGGGACAGTGCAAACCGGATGCGGTAATATTCACTGAACTGGCCGGGCGCATGGGCTTACCGGGTTTTGATTTTAAAACCCCCCGGCAGTGGCTGGAGTGGGTGCTGCAGCCGGCTAGGGAGAAATACGGTATAACAATAGAGCAGCTTTCCCAGGGGGCCGTTAGACACCCGGAAGCTCCCCGGGTAGCCTGGGAAAATCTCCAGTTCAAGACCCGGGACGGAAAGTTTCAGTTCTGCTCAGAAGAATACCGGGGGCTGAAAGAACCCCCGACAGAAGAATACCCGCTGCAGTTAATCACTGCCCATCACAGGCGGTATATACATTCACAGTTTCACAACCTTGATACCGGGCAGTGCCGGATGCCGGTATTTATTAACCCGCGGGAAGCTGAAAAGAGGGGCTTAAAGGATGGCGAACCGGCAGTAATAAAAACCCCCCGGGGAGAATTGCAGGTAGAAGTATCTGCTTCCCGCAGGGTGCCGGAAGGAGTTGCGTTAATGTACCAGGGAAGGTGGTTAAAACTGGGCGGAGGGGTAAACCAGCTGACCCCGGACTTCGTCCCGGACAAGGGACCGGGTACACCATTTTATGACTGCCGCTGTGAAATTATAAAAAGTTAAGGGGTGCATTAATTTCCATGCACCCCTTCTAACTGGTTAATTATTATTTTAATACCAGGTGCGGTTTATTGGGCAGGTAGTGTGTAGCTTTTATGAATCTTACCGTCCCGGTTTTGGCTCTCATTACAATGGAATGTGTTTCCGCCCGGTCCCTGCTCAGGTAGCGGACACCCTTCAGCAGTTCACCGTCGGTTACCCCGGTGGCGGCAAATATAGCGTCGTCACCCTTAACCAGGTCGTCCATGTATAGTATCTGCCGGGGATCTTTCAGCCCCATCTCTCTGCACCGGCGGTATTCTTCTTCACTTTCCGGCACCAACCGGGCCTGCATTTCACCGCCCATACATTTTAAAGCCGCCGCAGCTATCACTCCTTCCGGTGCACCCCCGATGCCCACATAAAGGTCAATACCGGTTTCATCCAGGGCAGTGTTGATAGCAGCACCCACGTCACCGTCACTGAACAGGCGCACCCGGGCACCGGAACTGCGGGCTGCTTCTATTAGATGTTTGTGCCGCTCCCTTTCCAGTATCATTACCGTCAGGTCGCTGATGTTTTTGTTGTTAACCTCAGCCAGGGTTTTTAAAGTATGTTCAAGGGGATCGTCAATATGAATCTTCCCAGCAGCCCGGGGGCCAACAGCTATTTTTTCCATGTACATATCCGGAGCATGCAGCAGGTTTCCCCGGTCGGCAATGGCCACCACCGCCAGGGCATTGCCGTAACCCTTGGCCACCAGGTTGGTACCTTCTAATGGGTCAACAGCCACGTCTACCTCGGGAGAAGAAGCACAGCCCAGCTTCTCGCCAATATACAGCATGGGTGCTTCATCCATCTCCCCTTCACCAATTACCACTGTTCCGTTCATGTTTACTGAGTCAAACATAGCCCTCATGGCACTGGTTGCAGCATCATCGGCCTCGTTTTTCTTACCCCGTCCCAGCCAGCGGGCACTGCCCAGCGCTGCAGCCTCAGTAACCCTTACGAGCTCCATTGCCAGTTCACGATCCATAAATTAACTTAACCTCCCAAAAGCGTATAATTATATCTCCATTATAACATAATATTTATCTTTTTTAATTAATTAATATACACTATTGCAGTTAAATATTTAACTGCTTACTTCTTGAACTGGCTTCTCATCACCCAGTTGCTGGTACACACGCCTGGGGTAAGCAATTTTAATGCCCCGCTGGTAGCTGCTGCGCCAGATATACTCCCGCAGCATTTTTTCTACTGTCCACAGCGACTCCGGCTTGGTTTTAGCGATGATGGTAAACTCACCGCCTTTTTCATTCTCATTAATATCTGTAACCCCGTACACCTGGGGAGGTTCAATTAAATTGCCCCTGCTGTCCTGCAGGAATTCATCCCGGAAGTCATGTTCCACCTGCCGGCACACGTCTTCCAGCAGTTCACGAATTTTTGCTGGATCTTCTTCATAGGGAAAAGTGACCGAAACTATGGCCCGCAGTTCGCGCCGGTTGTAATTGCGAACCGTTCGTATTTCTGAGTTGGGAATATAAAATTTCTTACCCGACCATTCCCTGATGGTGGTCATCCGCAGGCCAATTTCTTCTACCGTACCGGTTACTTCCCCGTTGATCTGAACAAAATCTCCCACATGAAACTGGTCCTCAAACATGACAAAAAAACCGGTAATTACGTCTTTTACCAGGCTCTGGGCACCAAAACCAATGGCCAGGCCCGCCATCCCGGCACCGGCAATAATGGGGGTTATATCCACAAACTGCTTTAAGATAAGCAGGATAGCAATAATGTAGATGACATACCTGGTGAGAGACATCAGCAGGGAGGCCAGGGAGCGCTCTTTTCTCTCATCCAGCTTCGTAACTTCAAAAATCCGGTCAATTACTTTGACCCTCAGTTTCATTAAAACGCAGCTGATAAAGATAATTACCAGGACAACAATAATTTTTTCAATTACTGAAATCCACTGCACCTGATCCAAAAGATTCAGCAGTTTTTCTCTGATCATTTAAGCTTCCTCCTACCAATAAAATCTAAAAGTCTCCGCCAAGCTATTTACTCTTTGGTGTATATAAAAGCCTCCCCAGGGGGAGGCTCTTTCATTACTATTTTATTTTAAGTTCTAACCCTGTTCAACTTCCAGTTTTTTCTTTCTTAAAACAAACAGGGCCGCTGCCAACAGGACAATTGATACAGCTAAACCCAACAGAACACTGTTGGTCAAAGCCATTACCACGTAACCTATGGCACTAAATACAGCCGCCATTGTTGCGTAAGGCAGCTGGGTGCGAACGTGGTCAATGTGGTGGCAGGATGCACCGGTAGATGACAGAATTGTGGTGTCGGATATGGGAGAAATGTGGTCACCGTATACCGCACCTGCCAGCACTGCAGCCATGGACATCAAAATGATTTCCGTTCCGGTACCGGCTGCTGCAGCCATCGGAGCAACAATGGGCAGCATAATGCCGAAAGTACCCCATGATGTGCCAGTGGCAAAAGCCATTATACCGGATAAGATGAAACCCAGTGCAGGAAGCAGGGCCACAGGCAGGCTTTCACTGAGCTTTGAAGCTAAAAACTCACCTGTGCCCAGTTCACCAATAACACCACCAATTGCCCAGGCCATGACCAGGATGATAATGGCAGTGACCATGGACTGCATACCCTGCAGCAGGGCAGGTATAAACTCCCGTGGTTTCATCAATCTGCGGGGCAGGTACAGGAGTGCTGTAAAGATAATGGTTAAAGCAGCACCGTATACCAGTGAAATGCTCACCGCAGTATTCAGGAAAGCCTCCATCAAGTCGCCGCCGTCTTCACCAAAGTACCCACCGGTGTACAGCATGGAAAGGGTGGTAAAGAAAATAAGACCTAAAATCGGAAGCACCAGGTCAATAACTTTACCTTTAACAGTACCTTCTTTACTTACTTCCACCTCAGGGTTGCCGGGCGGCTCACCTTTGCCGTCGTCATACAGCTGGCCAGTTTTAAGGGCTCTTTTTTCTTCCCTGGCCATTGAACCAAATTCAATATTGGTAACGGCAATTGCCAGTACCATCAGCAGGGCAAGAATGGCATACAAGTTCATCGGTATCATGGAAACAAATGCGGTAAGCGGCTCAATACCGGTGACATTGACATTTTTCAATTGTTCTGCAATTACCGTAATGATATAGGCCCCCCAGCTTGACAGCGGGGCAATAATACAAACCGGTGCAGCGGTTGAGTCAATGATATAGGCTAACTTGGCCCTGGAAACTTTATGCCGGTCGGTAATGGGACGGGCCACCTGTCCCACAGCCAAGCTGTTAAAATAATCGTCTATGAAAATTATGATTCCCAACAGCATTGTTACCAGTTGGGCTCCTACCCTCGTCTTAACCCGAGCCATTGCCCAATCACCAAAGGCCCTGCTGCCCCCGGATGCGGAAACTAGGGCTGTTAATCCACCCAGCAGGAAAAGAAAAGCTAAAATGGGAATATTCCATTCCGGGTCTGACATACCGCTGAATCCAATGGAAAATGTCTTTTCAAAGGCTGCAATAATGCTGTAATCCGAAAGAATCCAAGCACCAACAAAAATACCTAAAAATAATGACAGTAAAACTTCTTTAGTAATCAGCGCCGCTGTAATGGCAATAAGCGGCGGGATTACTGACAACCAACCATACTCCATGCTTTACCTCCTAATTTTTTTGATAATTTTTTGTAAAAATTATCTACCTGCAGTTCCTCACCACCCTCAAAAAACTCCGGTCTTATCACCACCAAGGTCCAGTAAATACCTTGGCTTTTCTGAAAATGTAAAATAGAAAAGCTGCATACTTTTTTCTCTGTATACATAAAATATCCTTTCAAAACGCATAAAGTATACAAGATACCTTATGCCGGTGTAAACTCTCCAAAATGCTACTTGGGCAAAACTGCCGTCCAATGCTCCGGGTGCCGGGCGGTTTTTCCGTTTTCAATATTTTGTAATGTAAATGCACACCGCCTGTAAAGCCTGGTTAGATTTTCTTCAGATTTCAGTATATCCTGCCTTGTATAATCCAATGCCACATTCTTTAAATATTTCCAGACAGTATAGCGCACATAAATCCCCGAAACGGCAATCAGCAGGCCGTAAAGCCACGGGTCCACAAAAAAGATGCAAAACAACCCAATAACCAGTGAATAACCGGCCAGGTCAGAAAGGGTTCGCAGCCTGAGCATTGATTTGGAAAGCATTATTTCCCCCTGGTATACTTTCTCATTGTAATACTCTATACACCGGCGCCTGTCCAGGTTGATTTTTATTTTATTTTTATCAATCATATCTTTTAATGCATTAAACTTTTCTGATTCTGACAAAGTATACAACTCCTTGGTCAAATGTTTAGTTACATAATTCAATTAATATTAGTTAAAATCCTTTTTAACATTTGCCATCTTAATACTTTAATTTCAGAAAATTTATAGTTTTATAGTAAGATGTTATATAAGCCAATATCTAGTAAATTTTTACCGGAAGGTAACAAAGTGATTAAAGACTTAAAGGGCTTAAAACTTAAATTTAGCTTAGCTTTTCTTGCTGTGATGCTGGTTTTATCCACAGCCACAGGACTTATAATGTATAAGGTTATCCAGCAGGAAACAGAAATGGCTGTGGCAGAAAAAGCAGAAAGCAACCTGGCCATGGCTCAGGAACTGATAGACCGCTGGTACCCGGCCCCCTGGAGGGTTGAAGGTGACAAACTGTACAAAGGAGACGTACTGATAAACAACAACTTTGAGGCAGTGGATAAAATCGGCCGGCTGACGGATAATATAGTCTCTATTTTCCTCGGCGGCACCTGCATTGCCACCAACGTTACCAAGGACGACGGTACCCGGGCAGTTGGCACCACCGTATCGAAAGCAGTAGCAGAAACGGTATTAAAAAAGGGCCAGGATTATTACGATGAAGCCAATGTGGCAGGGGAAATATACCACATAAGCTATACCCCTATTATAGACAGCAGCGGCAGTATAGTGGGTATGTGGGCTGTAGGTACATCTAAAGAATTTCAAAAGGGCATGCTTAACTACGCTGTAAAATATATTGCTCTCAGTTCTGCAGCCGATGCCATGGCCAGGGGCACTGTGGCCGTTGACGAAGGAGTAGAAGCAATTCAAATCTCCGGCCAGGCAGTTGAAGAAATTTTAGAACAGGCCAAACTAAGCAGCGAGCTGGCCGAACAAATGGCACATGCATCAGAACAAAACAGCAGCAGCATTCAAGATCTGGCCGGCAGCACCGAGCAGACCAGTGAAGCCATGCAGCAGGTTGCAGCAGCTGCCCAGAATTTAACTGAAATTGCCGAGGAGTTAAACAACTTA
>JACDOL010000052.1 GCA_017656165.1 Desulfotomaculum sp. | reverse complement strand
TAAATAATAAAAGGTTTCTTCATGGTAATAACAAATAATATTATATTAATAATTTCGGTAAGGGAGGACTCTTTATGAAAATACAGCAGCTGCGGCAGGATATGCTAAAAGAACTGGCAGATGTTTTTATGCAGATTCGTGATGAAGATATAACCAACCTTGTAGACGAAATATCCCATGCCAAAAGAGTATTTATTTATGGACTGGGACGGGAAAAATTAATGCTTAAAGCTTTTGCCATGCGCCTAATGCATCTGGGTATTCAAGTTTATGTAATTGGTGATGTTACCACCCCAGCCATTACAACCGGGGACTTGTTTGTTACCAGCTCAGGTACAGGTTATCTTTCCACTGTGGACGCGCTGATGAAAATAGTAAAAAAGGAAAACGCTCGGGCGTTGTTTATAACTGCACACCCCGAGGCACCACTTCCCCAACAGGCTGATCTAATTATAAAAATACCTGCTCAAACTATGAAAGATAATATAGATGATCGGGCATCCCTTCAGCCCATGGGCTCATTATTTGAACAGGCCCAGCTGTTACTGCTGGAACTGGCGGTTATTTTAATAAAAGAAAAACTAGGGGTTACAGATGAAGATATGGAAAAAAACCACACCAACCTGGAGTAAAATACCTTAGGTCATATCACCACCTTTGATTGCATGAAAAAAGGCTGCCATTTTATGACAGCCTTTTTAGTGCATCCTCTACATCAGTTCTTGCCGGCAGGGCAGAAATGGCACCTTTTTTTGTACAAGTAAGCGCCCCTGCAGCGTTGGCAAACCTGCATAAATCTACCATCTTTTCCTGAGATACTGTTTCTAATTCCTGGGGGCTGGTAACATTTTCTTCTACCAACCTGGTTAATATCCCAGCTGTAAAAGCATCCCCGGCACCGGTAGTATCTACAGCTTTAACCTCAAAACCCATTACTTTTATCCCGTATTTTCTTGTTTTTATATAACAACCACCGGCACCTAAAGTAACCAAAACTACACTGGGGCCCATCTTTAAAATATTTTCTGCAGCCGCGTCTATGTTTTCCTTTATTTCAGTTATAAAATATAATTCTTCTTCACTTACTTTTACTAAATGAGCAAGCTGCAGTGATTTCATTATTTCTTTCCTGGCAGTTTCCAAAGAGGGCCACAGGGGTTCTCTTAAATTTACGTCAAGTGAAATTAATTTTCCGGCTTTTCTTGCCATACTTACAGCATGATAAGTGGCGGAAGCCGCAGGCTGTTCAATTAAAGAAACGGTACCAAAATGAAAGATACTGGAACTGCTGATGAAAGCTTTATTGATTTCTGCTGGTTCCAGCAGTATATCCGCGCAGGGCCTGCGGTAAAATATAAATTCCCTTTCACCATTTTCTTTAAGAGTGACAAAAGCCAGCCCTGTCTTAGCCTCAGAGGTAAACACAACCGCTGATAAATCAACGCCGTTTTCTTCAAGTGTTTTTTTGAGAAATTCTCCAAATTCATCCCGGCCTAGTTTTCCTATAAATCCAGATTTACCTCCTAACCTTGAAACTCCAACCGCAACATTTGCAGGAGCACCGCCTGGTCTTTTTTCAAAGGCTGGAGTATTTGCCAGGCCTTTCCCAGGAATGGTGGGAATAAAATCAATTAAAGCCTCTCCGATAGCAACAACATCAGGCACGGTGTACCCTCCAATTTATATTTCACTTAACCTTCTAAAAATGGATTTTATTGCTGGATAAGTATCAACGTAAATATTATACATTTTATGATAGTGTTTTATATTTTGTTCATTGGGTTTTACTTTTTCCATTCTCTGCCTGCTGCAGGCTGCAGCCGCCGCTTCTTCCACACTGTTCCAGCGTCCTGCACCCACCGCTCCTAGAACAGCAGCACCATATGCCGGTCCATTGGAATTTTCCATTACATTTAATTCTGCAGCAAATACATCAGCCATAATCTGGCGCCAGACAGAACTGCGTCCTCCACCGCCTGTTACCCGCAGGTCATCTAGTTTAATCCCTAAAGCGGTCATAATCTCTAAAGTGTCTTTTAAGCTGAAGGCCACACCTTCCATGACTGCCCTGGCTAAATGAGCCTTGCTGTGTTTTAAGTTTAGACCTATGAATACTCCCCGGGCATATGGATCAGCATGAGGAGTACGTTCACCAGACAAATACGGTAAGAACAATAGTCCTTCACTGCCGGGAGCAACCTGCGCCGCCTCTTCACTAATAAGTTCATAGGCATCCTGCCCAGTTAGCTCTGCTACTGATCTTTCTTCCCCGGCAAAAGTATCCCTGTACCACCGCAGTGATCCACCAGCAGCCATCGTTACACCCATTAAATGCCACTGCCCGGGAACAGCGTGACAGAAGGTATGGAGTCTTCCTTCCTGGTCCACGGCCGGTGTTTCGCTGGGAGTAAATATCACGCCGGATGTACCCAAGCTGACTGTAGCCATTCCAGGTTTAATAATACCGTTTCCAACTGCACCGGCAGCATTATCTCCTGCCCCTGCCACCACTATTGTTCCTTCAAGCAGCCCTGTTTCTGCCGCCCCGGTGCTGTTTATTTTACCTACAACGTCCGGGCTCTCAAATACTTCTGCCAGCCATGATCTTGGAATATCAAGGGCAGCCAGCATTTCACTGCTCCACCTGCGATTAACCACATCTAATAAAAGCATACCGCTGGCATCAGATACATCGGTGGCAAATGTACCGGTAAGGCGCCAGCTGATATAATCTTTTGGCAGCAGCACTTTAGCTACCTGTTCGTAGTTATCCGGTTCGTTATTCTTTAACCACAGGATTTTTGGAGCAGTGAATCCTGCCAGTGCGGGGTTAGACACCAGCTCAATAAGTTTTTTCTCTCCTACCGTCTCGTTAATTTGCTTGCACTCAGCAGCGGTGCGCTGGTCGCACCAGAGAATGGCCTCTCTAATTACCCTGCCGTTTCGGTCTAAAAATACTGAACCGTGCATTTGACCGGTGAGGCCGACACCTTTAATTTGTCCTGCTTTAACCCCGCTTTTTAAAACATCTGCAACAGCCTGGCAGGTTGCATTATACCAGTCCTCAGGATTCTGTTCTGCCCATCCTGGCTGCGGCACATAAAGCGGATACTCCCGGGTGGACTCAGCAGCAACTGCACCTTCCTCATCGATGGCTAAAACTTTAACCCCGGTGGTACCAACATCAATACCTAAATACAGCTCTTTCATTGCATTGCCTCCCATTATTTCCAGGGTCTAACAAGTACTTTAAGATCATTTTTATCCTTAGGTTTAGAAAGGTAATCCGGGAATTCATCAAGACTAATTTCCTTAGTGGTTAATACCCCGGAAGTAACCACCCCGTTTTTCAAAAGGTTTAATGCCGGGTGGAACGTAAACAGCAGGGCCATACTGCCGAGTATCTCCCAATCCTTATTATAAATGTCAAAGGGGCTAACAGATACTTTGGCATCTTTAGGTGCACAGCCAAACTGCAGTATTTTAGCTTTATTGCCAGCAAATTCAAACATCTTCTCAATGACGGATGGCACACCTGTAGCATCTATTACAATGTCAAATCCTAGAGGATATTGTTCTTTTAAACCGGCAGTGCCGGCAAACGTCTTATGAGCACCTAATTTTTGGGCAGCAGCAAGTTTTTCTTCAGCCAAGTCCACTACTGCCACTTCTGAGGCCCCACCTTTTAATACTGCCTGCAAAAGCAGCAGCCCCATGGGGCCAGCACCAAAAATTAGTACTTTATCGCCAAAACGAATTTTTAGCCGGCGCATAGCATAAACCACACAGGATAGCGGTTCTACATATGCACCTTCTTGAAAAGACATATTTTCGGGAAGATGGTAGAGGTTTTTAGCCGGAACAGCAACATACTCGGCAAAGGCTCCATTCATTGTAACACCGATGGCATTCCAGTTTTGGCACATGTTGCCCTGGTTGTTTAAACAGTAGTAGCATTTGCCGCAGTAAACTGAAGGGTCCACGGCTACCCTATCTCCAACATTCCAACCTTCCACACCTTCACCAATTTCATAAACTGTCCCGGAAAATTCATGTCCGGGAATGAGAGGATATGGTGACAGGAAGTCACCTTCCAGGATATGATAATCTGTACCACACACCCCACATGCTTCTACTTTTACCACTACCTCACCTGAACCAGGAGTGGGATAAGGTACTTCTTTCACAGATATTTTATGAGGTCCTTCAATAACAGCTGCTCTCATAGTTCTCATTGTTGATACCTCCCCCTACATGTTGACCATTACTTTTATACTGGTACTCTTTTGAGTTCTGGCAAGTTCAAGCGCTTCCTTAGTCTGTTCAAGTGTAAACCGGTGAGTAACTAATTTTTCTACAGGTGCTATTCCACTGGACAGAAGCTGAACCGCAGCCGGGTAAGTATTGCTGTAACGGAATATACCAAATATATCCAGTTCATTATCCGCTATACTTAATACGTTAAATTCCACCTGCGGCTTAGGCGGCAGACCCACTAAAGCCACCTTACCGCCACGTCTTGCCACTTCCACAGCCATTTGATTAGTTACTGTACTACCAGCTGTTTCTATAGCTACATCTGCACCAATACCACTGGTTGCTTCCAGTACCGCCTTACGTACGTCCTGCTCCTTAGCATTTATAACTACAGAGGCTCCCATTTCTTTAGCCATTTCTAAACGTATGCTTTCCAGGTCAGCAGCAATAATGTTGGCAGCCCCAAAAGCCCTGGCTGCAACAATAGTTAACAGCCCTACCGGTCCAAGTCCCAGCACAGCCACTGTGTCTCCTGGTTTTACCCCTGCCCTTCTGCAGGCATGCAGGCCAACAGAAAAAGGTTCTATGAGCGATGCTGCCTCATAGCTCATATTATCAGGAATGGGATGCAGGAAGTCGGCTCTTATTGAAATGTATTCACAAAAAGCACCGTCCACCGGCGGTGTAGCTAAAAATACAACGTCGGGACACAGGTTGTAGCGGCCCTCTTTGCAGTACTGGCATTTTCCACATGTAACTCCTGGCTCAATAGCCACCCGCTGTCCAACTTTTAGTCCTGTAACATTCTCACCAACGGCAACCACTTCGCCTCCGGCTTCATGGCCTAAAATTAATGGTTTTTCAACCACATAACGGCCTATCTTTCCGTGTTCATAATAATGGACATCAGAACCACAAACGCCTACAGCTTTTATCTTTACTAAAGCTTCATCAGGTTTTACTTCGGGAACTGGAATTTCTTCAATCCGAACATCAAAAGGCTTATGCAGGATGGCAGCTTTCATTTTTTGCACAATAGGTCTCTCCTTTCTTTTAGGCTATTTAGTCACAAGTATTAACAGTCATTTTGCGCGGCTATAGTTTTCCCGGTATATATCTTGGCTGCATCAAAACTTGTACTTTCTTATATAGTTAAAAACAGGGGCACTGCCCCCGCCTCATGTTTCCTACTTTATTGCACCCATGGACAGGCCGCGTACTAAGTACTTGCGTACAGCTAAGCCGGCAACCAGCATGGGTAAAATAATAACTGTACCGGTGGCCATAGCTTGGCCCCAGGCAATTCCCGTCTGACTAACAAGCAGAGACACTGCAACCGGTATTGTCTGGGTTTTATGACTGGTGAAAACTGATGCAAAGGCAAAATCGTTCCATGCAAACATTAAACATAGAATACCCGTGGCCACCAGCCCTGGAGCAACTTGGGGCAGCGCTATCTTGTAAAAAGCCTGAAACTTTGTGGCCCCATCAACCATGGCAGCGTGCTCCATATCCGGCGGCAGTTCAGCAAAAAACGTCATCATCATCCATAAAGCAAATGGAAGATTAAATGTAGTATAAGCTATAACTAAACCCAGTGCAGTTCCCATTAAATGGAATTTAGCAAAAATTAAGTACAGAGGAACTATAGCCGCAGCTATCGGCGTCATCCTGGTACTGATAATCCAAAAAGCAATATGTTTTGCTCCCTTATAGTTACCTCTAGCTAAGGCATAACCGCCTAAGGTACCTAATACTAATGCAATAAAAGTAGACGATAAAGAAGCTATAACGCTATTCTTTAGAAAAAGCCCAAAATTACCTTCATTAAACATAAATGCATATGTAGAAAAGGTTGGCTTAAATATAAATTTGGGCGGCATTGAAAACATACCGGCCTGGGTCTTTAAGGATGACAATACCATCCAAACAATTGGCATTAAGGCCCAGACCATTGCAATAGTTAAAGCTGTATAAATAAATACCCTGGCAATTAATTTTCTGGTTAACAACTGCTTACCGGCCATTTTGTTACCTCCCGTACATCACTTTTACAAAAGCTTGCCCAAGCAGTATGGTTACAAAGAGCATGGAAAGTCCAATGGCTGCTGCGTATCCAATATCCATAAACCTGAAGGCAACCTCAAACAAACGCATTCCGATTATTTTTGTACTGTCTGCTGGCCCCCCTGCTGTTGTAATAAAAATTTTATCAATAAATCTCATAATGTCCATTGACCTTATCAGCAGGGCCACAACTATTATCCTGGCAGACAGCGGCAGAATTACATAACGCAGTTTCTGCCAGTAACTGGCACCATCTACTTCCGCGGCCTCCAAGGGTTCAGTAGGCAGTGACTGCAGACCTGACAAAACTATAAGGGTTATTAGCGGAGTCCATTCCCAGACGTCAATTAAGATAACAGCCGGTAAGGCAGTAGATGCATTACCGAATATATCAATATTTAGCCCCAGCAGTTGAAGAATCCAGGCATATAAACCGTAACTGCTGTTTAAAAGGAACCATCCTAAAAGCCCTGCCACCACAGGAGCCACAAAAATCGGCAGCATCCATAATGTAACAAATATATTTCTGCCCCATGGCGTTGAATAAAGCAGTAAAGCCATACCTACTCCTAAAACAAGTTCTAAGGCTAAGCCAGCTACAGCATAAATAAGCGTTACTTTCCAAGAATGGGCCACAGCCGGGTCTTTAAACAATCTTACCCAGTTGCGCAGGCCGGCAAAGGTGGGATCATCAATGGCTAGGGCATAATTCATAAAACTGGCATATATAAGGTAAAAAAATGGAAATATGGTGATGGACGCCAGCACAATAATAGCCGGAGCAAGCATCATGTTTTCGGTTCTAAACAATCGTGCTAGACGCCCCCCGGCCTTTGGTGAATTACCTGGTTCAGGCTGTTGCATTACTGATTGTTGTAAAGCTTTCCCTGTTGACAATATTCAGCATCTCCCTTCTGCCGGGGTCTTTGATGGGGCCGGGTTTTGGCCCCATCTTAGTTTTATTAATTACCTGTTAAAGTATTCAACTGGTCATTTATAGACTTCGCTGTGGCTTCTGGATCCTGCTGCCCGGCCAGCATTTTAGAAAGCTCGGTAAAGATAATAGTATCAGCTTCCGGCCACTGCGGAATCTTGGGACGACCATAAGAATTTTCTTCCTTCCAAGCTTCCAATGTGGCTTTCATGGAAGTTAAGTTGGGCATCTTCTTAGCTTCTTCAGAAGCAGGATCTTCCATAGCTTTCTTAACTTTAGGCAATTCATATACTGAAGTACGAGACGGTGTTGCACCACCTACCGGGGATTCAAGTACCATCAGCTGAGTTTGCGGTGAAGTAGCCCATACCAGGAACAACCAAGCGGCTTTCTTTTCTTCTTCAGAACAGTTAGCATTTATGGCAATACCAGTACCGCCAAAGATATTACTAGAACCAGCAGGTCCTTTCGGTAAAGTTGTCCAAGCAACTTTACCTGCTACCTTAGATTTTTCAGGATTTTCAAACATAGAGGCAAATTCATGCCACTCCGGAGCCATAGCAATTTCCCCGGCAGCAAAAGCCTCCGCTAACCCGTTCCAATCCCATGATTTTGAACCGGGGTGAGCAATTTTTAAGAGCTTGTCATAAAACTTTAATGCTTCAATGGCTTCAGGCGAAGTGAGATCTGCTTCACCCGGGTTAGCTGCACCAATGCCACCTAGGTTGCGGTTTTTAAAGTAATCACCACCATAAGCGGCTAATACGTTAGAAAAGTCACACATCAGTGAATCATACTGCTTGGCCTGGTGGCCAGTACCGTATTTAACATCCAGTTCATCCGCATGTTCATTAATGTATTTTGCAACCTCGTAGTACTGTTCCCATGTCATGTCAGGGTTCGGGGTAGGATCATAACCCTTTTCAGCCATAAAATCTTCTTTAATAGCTTCCATTATATCAGTACGGTATGCCAGCACCATTGTTGGGCAGTCATAAGGAAGCGCATATAATTTATCCTCTGAACCCATATAACCGTCAATTTTCAGCTGGCTGGGAATAAAGTCTTCCAAACCTCCCGGTATCGAAGGGAGAGTTGGGTCATTAATAAACTCATTTAAGTCAACCAGTTTAGAGGAATACTTGGCCAATACTTGGTACGGGTCGGCATAAATAATGTGGTACTTTGAGCTGCCAGCAGCAAAGTCCAACCCTACTTTTTGAACCAAAGTACCTAAATCCATCTGCTGGATATTTACTTTAATACCTGTTGCTTTTTCAAACTCTTCAATGTTGGCTGCAATAGCTGAACTTGGCGGTGTATTCTCAGAAATAAAGTTCAGCTCAACTCCTTCAAACTGTTTCCAGTCAAAACCTTCAGGCGCCTCAATAACAGGCAAACCCTCTACTGCTTTAAAAGGCCCAGGTACAAGTTTTCCGGAAGCAACGTCTGCTTTCTGGTCTTCCTTTTCTTTAGCCTGTTCTCCGCCGCAGCCAACAAGCAAAAGGCTGAGAATGGCTATACAGCTTAACAGTAATAAAAACTTCTTTTTCAATTTTCCTTCCCCCTTGTAGTATTAATCTATAATTAATTTACACGGTATTAAAAAAGCCACTCTCCAGGTATCACCTCCAATACCTTGAATATACACAGGAGTCTCGAAAATATTTAATCTATTACCGAAACTCCTGATTCTTTGTCAAAGAGATAATAGCGATTGGGACTTAAAGCAATGGTAATATTTTCGCCAACTTTATGCTTTGGTGAACCCATAAACCTGCAGACAATGGTCTGTTTCCCAAATGAAACATAAACCAATGTCTCTGATCCTAGATTTTCTACAACATCTACCCTTACTCTCTGGCAGTTTTCCTTGGAGCTTTCACCTGGTACACCCCTAACATCTTCAGGTCTAATACCAAACACTAATTTTTTATTGTGATAATTAATTAATTTATCAGCTAATTTTTTATCGTTGATTAAAAATTTAAATCCATCTTCATTAACCAGGCATACTTCATCGTTTTCTTTAATACATGTACAATCTATAAAATTCATCGCCGGTGATCCAATAAAACCAGCCACAAATATATTTTTAGGGTTATTGTACAGCTCTGATGGTGTAGCAACCTGCTGAACAACCCCATCTTTCATTACTACAATCCTGTCCCCCATAGTCATGGCTTCAGTTTGATCGTGAGTTACATATATACACGTGGTTTTTAACTTCTGGTGCAGTTTAGCTAATTCAGCTCTCATCTGCACCCTTAACTTGGCATCCAAGTTAGATAAAGGTTCATCCATTAAAAACACCTTTGGTTCCCGTACAATGGCGCGGCCGATGGCTACCCTTTGACGCTGGCCTCCTGAAAGTTCCCTAGGCTTGCGCTCTAATAAATGTTCAATACCAAGAATAGCTGCAGCTTCTTTTACCCGGCGGTCAATCTCAGAAGCACTGTATTTGCGAAGCCTTAATCCAAAGGCCATATTATCGTAAACATTCATGTGGGGATATAAAGCATAGTTTTGAAAGACCATTGCTATATCCCTGTCTTTAGGCGGCATATCATTAACCCTTGTATCTCCAATGTAAATGTCCCCGCTGGTTACTTCCTCCAGCCCGGCCAGCATTCTTAAAGATGTAGACTTACCACATCCGGAAGGCCCAACTAAAACAATGAATTCCTGGTCTTTAATTTCCAGGTTTAAATTTTTTACTACTGTTTGATCACCGTATTTTTTGTATACGTTTTTAAAACTTACTGTTGCCAATTGTGCCCCTCCTGTCCATGATGCTTTTTAATAAATTCTAGTGTTTCTTCAAGAGATTTAACCCCTGTTACCGCTCCCACAGCGGTAACAGACATAGCTCCAACAGCATTTGCCAAGCGTCCGCATTCAGGCATAGAAAGTCCCTGCAGCATACCGGCCAAAAATCCAGCCACAAAACAGTCTCCAGCTCCTGTTGCATCCAGTGCATTTACTTTATAAGCTGGGATTGTGTATTCAGTACCCCGGGAACGAATATAGCACCCGTCTCCACCAAGCTTAATAACTACCACTTTTACTCCTTTATCTAAAAATACCTGGGCTATTTCACCGGGTTCATCCCTGCCTGCCAGCATCTTAGCCTCGGCCAGGCTGGGTATAAATACATCTAGGTAGGGCAAACAAGGTGCAATGGCTTTCATCCACCTCCCGGAATCGTCCCAGGCAGTATCCAGGGTTGTAGTTATTCCTTGAGATCTTGCTAAACTTAAAATTTCAGCACATGGTTCCCCATCAAAAGCCGGCATTAACAGTGAGCCAGCCACATGCATTATTTTGATACCATCAAGACTTTCTTTTTCAAAATGTTCTGCTGAAAAAATCCCGTTTGCCCCGATACTATGTATAAAACTGCGCTCCCCGGATGGATCTACTAAAACCATACTGGTTGAAGTTCCAGCCTTAGATGTCCTGCTGATAAAACTGGTATCAACACCATATTTTTTGAGGTTATCAATTAAGATACTGCCCAGTCCATCTTGTCCAACCATTCCACATACCCTGGTCTTATATCCAAGTTTGGATAGGGCTACAGCACTGCTGGCTGCACAGCCGCCTAAATGCAGCTGAATATCATCTGCCAGTACCAGTTCTCCCTGGCGGGGGTAAGAATTTATAGGTTTCGCCACCAAATCGGCAACAATAATTCCAAGACACAGCACCTCGGACATATACATTTACCACCTTATTAAAACAAAATTATGCATGTTAGACTTATTCAACCATTATTACTTCAATTCCTGTTTTTCTTATTTTTTGTACTATATCCATTGGAGCTTTTTTGTCAGTAATAATCATATCCACAGTTGACAGGGTGCTGAAAGAATTGAAAGATACATTATTAAATTTACTGCTGTCAGCAAGAACAATAGATTTCTTGGCACTGTTAATCATTGCTTTTTTTACTTCAGATTCATATATATTGGCATTGGTTAGACCATGATCCAAACTTAAGCCGCTGGTGCCTATAAATGCTTTATTAACGTTAAAACGCTGTATATTCTCCTCTGCCAATGAGCCAACCAGGGAAAGGGTATTGTGGCGCAGATTTCCCCCTGTCATTACCAGGGTTATTCCCGGTTTATTAACAAGTTCCTGGGCTACGGTTATTGAATTAGTAAGAACAATAACATCCTTCTTATTTTCGAGAAATCTGGCCATTGCAGTGGTGGTGGTGCCAGCATCCAGTATAATGGTGTCACCATTGTTAACCATTTCCACTGCTTTTTTGGCAATGGCTTCTTTTTCTGGTACGTTTTTTTGATTTCTGATATTAAAGGTCACATCGATATTACCCTGCGGGTGCAGTGAAGCGCCTCCATGGGTACGAATAAGATATCCCTGCTTTTCCAATTTTTTAAAATCCCTGCGGATTGTCATTTCAGAAACACCAAACATATCTTTTAACTCAGAAATTCGGACTGTACCTTTTTTATTAAGCAGCTGCAGGATTTTTGTTTGGCGTTCAATTGCCAACACTATCTAGCACTTCCCTTAATTAAATATTTATAAGACTATACAAAATTTTTACTACCAAATATTTCAATTTTTTCTGCCACTACATTTTCCATTGCCCGCCGGGCTGTTCTCATCAATTCCGGGTAACTAATGCCTGAATATTCTGCAAGTTTTTTCCTGACAGATCCTACTGCATTCTGAGACAATTCGGTATAAACGTTAATTTTACAAATACCACATTCAATGGATTTCTTTATATCATTGTCGGGAATACCCGATCCCCCGTGCAGAACAAGAGGAATTCTTGTTGAATCTTTTATCTTTTTCAGCCTGTTAAAATCAAGCCTGGGCTTACGTTTATATACACCGTGAGCAGAACCAACTGCAACTGCCAAAGCGTCAACCCTTGTTTTCTTGACAAATAATGACGCTTCTGAAGGATCAGTAAACAAACTGTCACCGGATTGATCTTCTAACTGTCCTTCTGCCCCGCCTACATGGCCCAGTTCACCCTCTACTGAAATACCTGCGGCATGAGCATAACGTACTATTTCTGCTGTCTTAGCTATATTTTCTTCCAGCGGCAGCTGCGAACCGTCAAACATAATAGAAGTAAAGCCGCATTGTACAGCTTTCATTACTGCTTCCAGGCTCTGACCGTGGTCAAGGTGTAAAGCCAGAGGAATTGGTGCTTTATCTGCTGCCGCTTTAATAACAGGTGCCAGTTCTTCTACATCTATGTATTGAAAATGTATTTCTGCCACTGAAATAATAACAGGTGATTTTAACCTTACTGCACTGTTAATTACAGCATGCAGTGAATTAATATCCACTACATTAAAAGCCCCTATGGCACAACCCTTCTGCATTGCCATTTTTAAAATTTCATTCATATTAACCAGTGTCATAATATCACTACTCTTATCAAAAATTCTGTCATAATTCATTTTGATTATAACAAAATTTTTGCGATAAATTAACATTTTTTTGTTATATTTTTGTTCGTTTTTGTTAGTTATGCAAAAAAATAGTGTGTATAAACACACTAAAATAACACTATATATCAGCTGACATGTTGAGCTTTTGTTTTATTTAAGGGATGGGCGTTTTCAGCCAGGTTAAATCCAACTTGCAGGGCCTTAGTATTTAAGTTTTCTGTTCCTTTTGGAATTCGTGCCATTAATGCCTTTTTTAATGCTTCATGAGTTACTACTCCTGTTATTCCTACCAGCGCTCCCAGGGCTACAACATTAGCTACCAATTCGCGACCTACTTCTTCCATGGCCGTTTTAGTAATTGGCAGTGAATATATTTTTCCGGCAACCTGTGGAATGTGAGAAACTAGGGTTGAATCTACAATTGCCACACCGGTACTTTTTAAATCAGCTGTATATTTGCTGCATGATTCCTGATTTAGAGCCAGTAGTACGTCACACTCCAGCACCTTGGGATAATTAATGTCTGTGCTGCTGATAATAACCTCAGCCTTGCTGGCTCCTCCACGGGCAGCTGGTCCGTAAGATTGAGTCTGCACTACATTTCTTCCATCAATAATGCCCGCCTCAGCTAAAATAATTCCCGCCAGTATCAAGCCTTGACCACCTGAACCGCTTAACCTTATCTGCCAACCGTCCCTCATGTTATTGACCACCTTTCTTCTGCAGTTGCTTTACTGCAGTAAGATATATTTCTATAAATTCAGGTTTCTCAGTTCGGTAAAGCTCGCCAATTATATATTTATCATCCGGCACAGCGCTATCTTCAATATCTTTTATGTTAACTGCATTATCCCGCTGTGCCCGCAGCATATCGGCAGGTGAACCAAGTTTGTTGTATCGACCGTAGGCAGTGGGACATGCGGTAATGACCTCAACCACTGAAAATCCTCTATTAAGGTGTGCCTGCATAATTAACTTGGTCATTAATGATGTATGATAAGTTGTAGCCCTGGCAACGTAGGTAGCTCCAGCTCCCCTGGCCAATTCCGCCAGGTTAAAAGGTCTCTCTAAATTGCCGTAAAATGCTGTGGTAACTCTTTTTTTGCTGGGGGTAAGGGGAGAATGCTGCCCGCCTGTCATTCCGAAAATATTATTGTTGAACACTATTGTGGTAAGGTCAATGTTTCTCCGGGCGGCATGAATAAAATGATTTCCGCCTATTGCAGTACAGTCCCCGTCTCCCATCAACACAAATACACTTAGTTCCGGTTTAGCCAATTTTATCCCGGTGGCAAAAGCCAGTGCTCTACCGTGAGTGGTGTGCAGGGTATCAAAATCTAAGTAAGCAGATGCCCTGGATGAACAGCCGATACCTGATACTATCACTGTCCGGTTCTGGTCTAACCCCAGGTTGGCTATGGCATTAACCAAGGAATGCACTATTATACCGTTACCACAGCCGGGACACCATAAATGAGGCAATTTTTCAATGCGAAAATATTGTTCAACTTCAGGCAGCATTTATGCCACCTCCCGGATCATTTTTACTATTGTATCCGGCTTTATTAATTGACCATTTACTTGATTTAAGCGATATACAGGGCATATACCAGCCACTATTCTTTCAACTTCTAATGTCAACTGCCCAAAATTCATTTCCGGCACAATGAATTTTATATTTTGCTGAACAAGTTTTCTTAAATAATTTTCTGGAAAGGGCCAAATACTGATGGGACGGAACAGCCCAACCTTATATCCTTCCCCGCGGGTCTTATTCATTGCATGTGCTGCTGACCTGGCAGTAGCACCGTAAGCTATTATGACAATCTCTGAATCACCTGTTCCTATCATTTCACAGTCAGCTATTTCTTCCCGGTGTATTAATATCTTATCCTCCAGTCTTTGCAGGTGTGCTTGCAC
>JACDOL010000051.1 GCA_017656165.1 Desulfotomaculum sp. | reverse complement strand
AATAATTAAAGGGCTCTTGATGAGCCCTTTTTCATTTAACCAAATAAGTTCATCATTCCGTTGATGTCTAGACCGGTAAGTTGACTTAATTTTTCTTTTACAGCTGCCCGGGATTTTTCCTTAGCTACATTTAAAACCTCTGTTAACCTGTTTTCCAGTTGACTAACTTCCAAGGTGCTGACAACTTTCGGGTTTAATGATACCGAAACCACATCCTGCTTACCATTCATCACTACACTCACCGCAGCATCAGGCGAGGCAGCTTCAACAGTTAATTTTTCTATTTCCTGCTGAATTTTTTGTACTTGAGACATCATCTGCCCCATGTTCCCTAAATTTTCAAACATATATTATCCTCCTTTTATCCCAGTCTTGGATCCCACTTTAAGACCGGCTTTTGGGCCAGTGGTTTTTTCTCAGTATCTTCTGGCTGTTTTTTCTCAGTATCGTTTTTAGCCCTATCTCTTGTTTCAGGTAATGGCGATGATTTTTGCTGCGGCCGTTCTTGCGGCGCTGCTTTGGCTCCATGATATTTCTCTCCCGGCGGAGGGGGAGGCGGCAGCATTTGTGACAAGAGATTCAACAGGGCAGCATGATTAAAATTATGTCCACCCTGCCTGTTTAACATTCCCAGCAGCTGAGCAGGATTTATACTGCCTGAAGCAGCCTGCTGTACCATCTGCATCAGTTCATCAGTATTAGATGCAGCCCCCTCCTTTTTGCTAGGTTCTCCTTGTGATGAAGATATTTCTACCTCTAATCCTTCTCCCCCCGTAGTTCGCTGCAGAACATCAACTATCCCCATTAAGTTGACCAGGCTTAACATTAACAGCATGTTTATTTGACCAATATTGTATTGTGACTGGGCTTCCAGTAAACTAATCACAGTCTTTTCCAGCCTGTTTTTCTTCTGGCTATCCTCCACTACACAACCTCCTTTATACAATATTTATTCACTTTTAACCTGGCAGGGAATGCAAATTGTCTTACCCCAGACCGGTTTTTTAACATTGAGACCCGGATTTACTTTTAAAATTTCTTCCACTGATGTGCCAAAGCGTTCTGCCAAATCTTTCAGCCATTCCCCCTTTTTTACAACATACTTAAATGCCGCCGTTTCTTTAAAACTCTCCTTTGGCTCTAATTGTAATGATTTAATATTTGATATTATTTGATATCTATCTAAAACCAGGGTCCGAACAATTATATGCAGGATAGCCTCAATTGTTAACCTTCCTCCCCGCAAAAAGGCGCTGACATATTCTACCACCGACAGGACTGGATAGAAAAACCACTGCAGTCCGGCAGTATTTTAATGGCAGCTTCATGACTTTTTACCTGAACTTCTGCCAAGCAGCCTGACCTGGCTTCAGGTACTGGTATCAGCCTGCTAAATGTTACAAGCTAAAAAACTTGTTCTAAGATTGAAGTTTTGGCTGTTTTTATGTGAATAGAGCACAAACCTCCCTCCTTTCCTTATTTTTTATACTAATATATGATCAATTTTTTATAATGTGCGAAAAACAACAAAGCAATGGCATAAACCTCGGTGTTATCACCGCCAAGGTATTTAAACTGAACGCTTAAGCCTTCTGGCGCCTGTGCAACTCGTCGCTACGCACGCAGAAAAAAGACCCGGCTCTACAGAGCCGGGTCTTTTTTCTGCTTTATTCCTTTAGCGTTTTACAAAGTGCTGTACCCAGTAGTAACCATCACTGGTAAATCCAACTCCGATTTCAGTGAAGTTGGGGTTTAAAATGTTTTTCCGGTGTCCAGGACTATTCATCCAGGCTTCCATAACACTTTCCGGGGTGCGATAGCCCATGGCAATGTTTTCACCGGCATATGAGTAATTAATACCAAATTTTTTCATCATATCAAAAGGTGAACCATAAGTTGGTGAAGTGTGGCTAAAATAATTGTTTTTAGCCATATCTTCTGCTTTAATTTGAGCAACTCTATTCAGGTCAGCTTTAGGCACCAGGAGCTTAAGGCCTTGTTTAGCCCTTTCTTTATTTACCAGTTCAACAATTTTCTTCTGAAATTCATTCATACCAGGGGCTGTATTTTGAGAAGTATTACTACCATTATTTTGCGGTTCTTGTGGTGTTTGGCTGCCCCCGGATGCTTTATCATCTCCTGGTTGGGGCTGCTGCGGTTCATTGTTTTGATTATTATCTTGTTTTTGTTCAGGAGTTTCTTGGGGTGCCTGTGTTACCGGTTTTCCTTTGGCAAATATTTCTACACAAACTTTGCCAAAACGCTGACTGTCTACAATACCTATACCGACCAAGCTGTAATTGTCATTTAAACCAGCAAAGTTATAGTAGCGCGATATTTGATACTTAACAACGTACTCAACATTAGAAGTTCGAAGAACACTGGCTTTAATAGCACTGTAGTCACCACTTCTATACAGCCTGTACAACGGGGAATAGCTTCCCCAGTAGCTGTCAGCTAAAATTTCTGCCTGTTCACGGGCAGCAGCAGTTAATGCCGGGTCTACCTGCAGCTGATCAACACCTTTTTCCACACGTTTCTGGTTGATTAATTCTACAACCTGCTGTTCCAAGGCAGCATTATCTGATGCTTCTGCTGGAACCATAGGAACAACCAGCAGGAGAAGCGCTAAAACTGCTACCAACATGGAGACTGATGCCTTCTTAAGATAAGTCAAAATACCCGCTCCTTTCTGTATCTAAAAGATCTAACAGCTAGAACATTGTTCAAAGGTTACTATACCAACTAATTAGGATAAAAGCAATGGAAACTGTCACCAACCTAACTTCAGCTCTTGTAGTTCTTACTTGGTTTTATCATTGCCAAGGTATTTACACTTTGAAAACAAGCCGGTAATATAGCAAAAAAGACAGGTATTATTACCTGTCAAAGCATAGCTCTCTAAAAAGTTACATCCAGCGCATTTAATACTTTTTGGATAGGATTAAACACTGTAATTTTGTCTGATCCTGCAAACAGCAGGCCTACTGCTTCATTTTCCGGGGTTATTACCAGTGAACCGCTGTCACCGCCCCGGGATTTTAAGTCTGTTGTAACTTGGTCTTCAAACCAGACCATCTCGCTGTCATCCATTTCTACTTGCAGTGACGTACCTACGGTAGTAATAACACCCCTGGTTAAACCAGTGGTACGGCCGCTTTTTAATACCGGCATACCCGGCCTGACCTCAGCTATACCTTTTACCGGCCCGACGTCTAATATTTTGCTTTCAATTAAGTCGGGGCCGTCCGGTCTAGCCAAGGCACAGTCTACCGTATTAGCCTGCTGCATTTTTTTCAAAACCTTCACTTCATAGTTTGGTCTAAGCGCCCGCAAAAGTAAATTAGTTGTCAGCATAAAACCGCTGGCAATGAGACAGCTTGCCTGTTTTTCTTCAACTCCCCGGTTGATGGGAACAAACCTCAGCAGCCGGGCAATACGATCCTTTTCATTTCCACCATCATAAGCACCGGGCTGTAATATCGGGTCACCAATAAATGCACGCCCATCATATCCATTAGAGCCATTGGCCAGTATATGGTTATTGGATAGAATTAATTTTTCACCGGTCCGGCGGTCGCGCACCACCGCCCCCAGTGTTCCTGCACTGACCTTAAAGTGTCCTATGCTGCACCCGGGCTGGGCCGGCCTGAGACGTTCTTTTCGATCTATGTCGACTCTGCTTCCCAGCATTTTAATTCTGCCTACTTCAATAACGTCAGTATCTACCCCTTCAACTTTGCGGGGTATAATATGACTGCGCTTTAAATCTTCCGGCGGCAGCTTTTTCTCTACCAGAACGACCATCGAAAGCTGTTTTGTGCGCTTGTTGCTTACCTGTTTATGCCCTATACCCACACCAATTACATTGTCTCTCTGCAGTAATTTTTTACGAACTTTAGCTAAAACATTAAAATGCCTATCCACAAATCCCCCCCCTTTCAGGAAAACCCTTACATCATGTTATGCAGGATTACTGAAAGGGGTGTCTAAAGTTAATAATATGATTTAGGAATTCCCAAGCGGTGCTTACCCCGTGTTTCAGCGCCGCAAGTTCATTCCGAATAATAATAGTTTATAATTACCTGGGGTCGCACAACCCCGTTTTCAACGATTGTATTCACCACTATTGACTCCACCAAACTGCAAACAAGCTCTCTCTTCAGGCCAATGTCAGCACTAATAATTTTTTTACGAAGCAGCTCTTTAAGATTCGGAAAGTTATCGTCTTTTGGTTTGTTATTTGAAGATGCTCGAATTTGTTTTATTCTGTTTTGCAGAAGCTGCAGCTCCCGGCTGGTATCCTGCAGCTGCAGCTTAATTTCATTTTCATTGATCATACCTTTCCGGAATAATGATAGCACCCTAAGCCTTTCCTGCTCCTTTTTTCGTACAGCATTTTTCAATGAAATAATTTCACAATCCCGGGATTGATGCTCTGACCGGGCTAACATTTTATTGTGCAGTTCTTTAATCATTTTGTCAGACCCAGTAATAAAACGTACAATATCGTTTAATACTATTTCATCTAAGATATCTGCCCGAACATATTTAGATGAACATTTTTCAACCAGTTTGCCCCGAAAAGATGATGTGCCAGTACATCTATAATAGTGATACCTGCCTTTACTGTGGCTTCCATCACCACAGTAGTTCCGCCCACAGGCACCACAGCGAATTAATCCCCGCAGCAGGTAATAATATTTAGTATTACGGCGGGCATTAAACCGGTTAAATTTCAGCTTTTGCTGAGCCCTTTCCCACTGCTGACAATCAACAATAGCAGGACAGTTCACTTCTTCCCTTAATTCCGGGGGGTTATTCTTGCCATATATAAATTTGCCCCTGTATACAGGATTGGTTAATATCCCCCATACTTTACTGCCATACCATATATTCCCTGTAGTTAATTTTTTGCGGGCCGCTGCCGGACTGGGGAAGCCTGCAGCGGTAAGATAATCAGCTAATGATACAGTGTCCATGTCTTCTTTCACGTACATGCGGAAAATTAACCGGACTACTTCCGCTTCCTTTTCATTGATTACCAATTTTTTATTTATTATCATATATCCGTATGGAGGCGGCCCCCCCGGCCACCTCCCTTCTTTAATGGCCCGGTTCTTGCCTAGGCGCATTCTTTCTGCTATAGTGTCTCTTTCTATCTCTGCTATCCCACCAAGGGTAGTCATAAAGAATTTTCCACTGGGAGTAGAAGTGTCAAAGCTCTCAGTCATGCTTTTTAAGCTGATACCCAATTTGCTCAACTTTTCATGAGTATTTAAAATGTCCAAAGTAGTTCTGGCCAGGCGATCCAGGCGGTAAACATAAACCGCTTCAAAATGTTTCTTCTCGGCATCTGACAGCAGCTGTCTCCCAGCCGGCCTTTCCTGTAGCGGGATCGTCCCGCTAATACCTTCATCCAGGTAGAAGTTGTATATTTCCATTTGGTTCAGTTGACAGTATCCCTTTGCAAATTCCACCTGATTTTCAATGGTTTTTGATTCTGCCTGTTCTTCTGTAGATACCCTGCAGTACACCGCAACTCTCAAAAGACCAGCCCTCCCAGTGATTTTGGACAATAAATCCTGCATATTATTTAGTAAAGGGCGAGGTGATTATATTGTGATTGTAATTAAAAGATATGGTAATAACAATTTTGATAAACAGCAGTTGTTAGCTGTTTTATATAAAATATTAACTGCCGGCAGTTATAATGAGGAGGGAAAAGATAACTCTAAATGAATATATTAAGTTTATCTACATGGCATACCTCCTTTCAGCTGTATTTTTTATCCTTGGACCTGCTCTCTCCCTGGAATTAATACTTCGCTCGCTTGAACACAATTTTTCTTCATCATGCATATATTCTCGTGTGCTTATAAAATCTGCAGCCCTACCAGGAATTTCATGCCCAGCTTTTTTTCTACAGCGCTCACCCACTTTATCAGGGTATTTTTCTTCTTTCATCACTTCTACTTCTTGTTTATAAGCCAGCATATTAAAAAGAACCTTACACCATCCAGGTATAATCATAAGGGTGTTAATCATTGTTCAGCCACTCCTTTCCAAGCGGTTAATCTTTAACCAACTGAATATTAAGAACAAAAACCTTGGGTTTTATTCCCGCCAAGGTATCTACACTGCGTCGTTCTTTTAATTTGCCGTTCGTTTTCTCGAGTAAATACCTTGTCTAGTTGTTATTCACAAATCTAAAAAGCAAAATTTTTAATTCTATTAAGTTTTTAACCAACAAATAGTTATTCAATTGTCACTACATTTACACTTACCCTGGATCAGCCTGTACTTCCAGTGCACCCCGGCGAAAGGAATATAACGATTCCCTTGGGTGTTACTTAAATGGTGATGGAAATACAAGGTCAAAATATTCTATATTTTATTTAAAAAGCGTTTTAAAAATCATCCTTCATCAACCCCCTGCTGCAACTGCGTTAAGACAGTTCATTTATATTTCTGAGTGTGAAGGATAATTTCCAAAGCTTTTGCCTTTTATTTCCGGACATTTATATACTACCAAATTATACCAAATTAAATTATTGGCTATTACAAGGCATATTTTTAAATCATCTCTCTTGTACTACCACATTCTCATTCATGCCTAACCTAGATTTAATTTTACGCTTTTTAATTATAAAAAACTTCAGTCTTATCACTGTCAATGTGTTTGCACACCAAAACACGCTGGTACAATACTTGAACGAACCCTAAACTTATACTTTCTGATGGTAGGAAAATGAGATTATTTTCACAAAACATTTTATTTTTTTACTAGTGAAACTTCATGTTTAAAGGTTGCACTTAGATTAATATACATTTATACTTAGAAAAAAATAACAAATGCACAAACCCGCTGGTGAGAAAAGGAGGGGTTTTTATGACAAAGAATGTGAAAGATAATACTATCACACAAAGTTTTATGGTCTATTATGATCTTTACGGTCAAATGGTTTATATAGAAGAAACCAAACCCGAAGCAGACAAAACTGCAGCTCATAACATTTGCAGTAAAGCCGCTTAACCACCATGCTACCAGCATGGTATTTTTTTATTCGGAATGTATACCAGTCGTTTCAAAGCCGCCGATGCCGTCAAAACCTGTAATGGTACCATCAATTACATCTCTTAATGGTATTGGATCGTATATTGAAGTATAAGCAATTTTTTCAACCACAAAAACAGGATCATAAGCATGTATTAATACCCTCTTGGGTGCACTGGCAAAATTTGCACCTGCTTCCAATATGGCTTCATAGTGAGACATACATGCTCCAGCGAAAATAATTAGGTCATCCATATTTTTTTCATATCGCCGGGCTTCTTTAACAGCAGCAATGAATTTTTTTGAGTTGTGGTAATTTTCGACATCGTTATAGTTTTTGTTCCTATTGACAAATCCATCGTGGCCTGTCAAAACCAGGATGTCCGGCCGGTGTTTTTCTAAGTACTGAACTACAACTTTATGCTGTTCATGCTCCGGTACATGATACCCGTGCGCAGGTACACCCATTTGTTTATAGCTGGTCATACAGAGGTTTAAATAATCTTCATCGCCATCAAGATGAAGCACACTTCCCGGTTTATCAAATGCTTCTATTTTTTTTTTGTCTTCATTATTTGCTGTTTTCAGCGCCCTGCAAAAGCATTTCTCTCTATCTTTGGATCTCCGAATAAATATTCTTTCCATTTGCTCGTTATTTCTTTTCATTACTTTTTTCCAGTACTCAGTTAATTCTCTCTGCTCTACAGTTATTAAATCTTCAATGGGGGCACTGGCATACAAGCGTAAATCCAATCCCTTCAGCAAGGCATATTTTTTATTCTTTTGTTCGAAAAAATTAACTACTTTAAAAAATACATCCTTGTTATATGACTTTCTAGCCACTATATCTCCTTTTTTTATCTCAGCCACAGCCTTTCCCCCCCTGAAATTTAATCTTTTATATTTTATGAAATAAAATTTATTATGGTGTAGCCGGCACATAGGTAAATATCTTGGCTGCATCAAAACTTATACTTTCTAAATATGAAAAAAGGCGCACAATTGTGCGCCCTAGATAAATAATCATTAAATTCCAGGTGTAATTTTAAATAATCACTTGCTGTGCTTATCAGCCACACTTGACGCCCCGTAAGCCTCGGGCTTTATTTTTGCCTGGAAGCCGCTTCCGGTAACCATTCCCACCACTTCTTTTATCAGTTCTTTTGTTTCACCTTGTTTACCCACATCAATATGGATTTCTACCTGTTCATCTATATGCCCTATTTGAGATAAATAGCGGGTTACTAGACCTCCTACTTCCAAACTTAAGGAAGTTTCAAAAAAAATTTTTTGCCTTAAACTTTTTACCTTTCGTTCGGTACGTTTCCGGTAATAATACTTAGCTCCCTTTCCTAACCGGTGAACAATTACTGCCGTTATATATACAGTTTCTTTTTTTACCTGGGAGTCGGATCCAATAATTATTTTATAGCTGGAATTGGGAAGTCCTTTTATGTATTTAATTATATCTTCCATCATTTCTTCAAAAGACAGTTTTCCCTTGGTGGGACTAACAAAATACATGGCTCTGCTCCTGTCAACCTAATATTGGTAATCAGCAAGAACATTGGATATTAATGCAAATTCATCAATGGTTAGCGTCTCTCCTCTACGTTTGTTATCAATATTTACTTCCCTTAAAAGATCTGCCCATTGTTCTTTACTTATTTCAATATCTGATCCTGACAGTGCGTTCAACAGTGTTTTTCGTCTTTTGGCAAAGGCTGCTCGAACAACTTTAAAAAATATTTCTTCATCTTTAACTTTTACTGCAGGGACTGATCGAACTTTTAACTTCACTACCACTGAGTCTACTTCCGGACGAGGATAGAAAACTGTTCTAGGAACTTTAAAAACAATTTCTGGCCTGGTATAATACTGCACCGCCACAGTCAGTGCTCCATAATCCTTACTGCCTGGCAGCGCTGTCATCCGCAGTCCAACTTCTTTTTGTACCATTATTACTAAAGAGTGAAGGTTAAACTTGCTGGTGAGCATATGCATTATTATTGGAGTTGTAATGTAATAGGGCAGGTTAGCTACTAATTTGAAACTGTTAGCTCCATCTCCAAATAAACCATTTGTTTTATCACCCACCAGTTGGTCAAAATTTACATTCATGGCATCGGCAAAAATTACATCAATATTACTGTAGTCAGCTAATGTTTCCTTCAGAACAGGGGCCAACTGCTTGTCAATTTCAACTGCGATAACTTGGCGTGCGCTATCTGCCAATGCACTGGTTAAAACGCCAATCCCAGGACCAATTTCAACCACTAAATCTTCTTTATTAATATCGGCAGCCTGTATAATTTTATTAATAATATTTCCATCTATTAAAAAATTTTGCCCCAAGCTTTTCTTGGTGTGAAAATGATACCTGTTTAGTACTTCCTTTACCTTGGTAGGTGACGATAGTTCTCCCACAGCAGACCTCTCTTTCGTAAACAGGATTTATGTTTGCATGCTTATATCATGCTTATATATAGAATATTATACCCTGTTTATTTTGTACAGTTTCATAAATACAATTTCTGTTTTATGAGTAAGAAAAACCTTGACTTTCAACTGTCAAGGCTTACCCCCCACTTCAGAGCTTCTTTTTTAGTATCCATGAATAAATTGTCCTATTTCCCTTTATTGCTCCACCCTTATCCAGGGCAGTGGCATACCCGTAATGTTCTATATACAGCCTTGTCCCCAGTGGGATTACATCGGGGTCTACAGCCACCACACCTTTTATGGGCCACTGTCCCGATGCTGTAGGATGTCCTGTATGAGTGTAAGCAGTTGCTACCATATCTAACTCTTTTACAAACCGGAGAGTTTCCCCGGCCCTGGATGCCGGGAGAGAATTAATGCTGGTTGCTTTATCAAAATTAGCCTTATTTTTACCTGTATACTGCTGACCCGAATTATTATTAGATTGTTTCTTATTGATGATACTGGGCAGTAAACAGTCAACAGCTTTTTGGATCAACCTGCATCTTTCCACTACAGGCTTTTGAATCATTGAAACAGGGTACGGCCAGGGCACGTCACAGTATTTCAGTACAGTATAAAATAACGCTCCCGTTATTATTAATAATATACCCAGCATTAAAAAAAATGTCTTTAACAAACTTCTCTGCTTTGATATAGGCTTTAGCGGTGGACCTTCCTTTGGCGGCCATTCAACAGTTGCCCAGTCCATAATTTTCTACCCCCTCTGGTACATGTTTAATTTTTCTATATCTAGAGGGGGTTTTCTTCTAAAAAATTCCATAAATATTTTACAAATTAATACCTTAATTAACAAATAAGATAGGCTTCCCTAAAAAGTTAATTACTTAATATCTTAACTTTTACCACTCTGCGTCCCCATTTTAATGCTTCCTGCTTGGTTGGAAAAAATACATCAATACGATTGCCTTTAATTGCGACTCCTGTATCCAGCGCCACACCCTCACCATAACCCTCGACATACAGGCGCGTCCCCAGCGGTATTATACTGGAATCCACTGCTATTACACCGCGGTAAGGAGTAATACCGGTGGCCGTTCTATAACCGGTAAAGGTATATGCAGTTGCTTCGGCTTTAAAATAACCATCAGCAAACACCTGTTTTTTATTCTGTGAACGGTTAACCAGCGGAACAGCCGGCCTTTTTCCAACAGCAATTATTTTGGGCCGGGGTTTACGTTTAGTTTCTGCTTGAATTAGATTTTTAGCCATCTCAATACCATCATGCAGCGTAACCTGGTATACAAGTTTTTTAACACCTTTTATACCGTCCTGCTTGACAACTTCCCACCCCTGGGGCAAACGGTAATCAGGTCTTTTAATAACTTGAAATGGGATCTCTTTTTCTTCATGTACCTGTCTTTTTATAACACGGGTAATTTTAATTACTTCTCCTTCTTTGACTGTTGAAACCAGGGAAGGAGTTACAATGTCTTCCTCACCAACAGCTGTACCGGATTCCCTAATTACATTTTGAATGGATTTTTTAAATGTATACAGGGAGTGTTCTTTTCCATCTACTTTTATAGTTACCTGTTTTCCCTGAATATTTAGACTAAAAATAGTGGTAAAAGCCAGTATTACAATTAACATCAGCAGCTTCCATGCCGGATCCTTACAGAAAGAATATTGCCTACAAATAATAAAAACCCCTCCTGCTGTACCTGTAAATTTATGGCTTAATATATGCAGAAAGGGTTAAAAGAATGAGCATTTATTTAACATTAATATTCTATTCCTCGCTGGGCTGGTATCCCTTTATTGTAATGATGCTTTATATTTTCCATCCTTGTTACCATGTCAGCCATTGTTATTATTTCTTCCGGGGCATTTCTGCCCGTTAAAACAAGGTGCATTTCCGGTGGTTTGTTTTCAATAATTTCCAGTACCTCCTGCTTATCTACTAGGCCGTATGACACAGCATAATTTATTTCATCCAAAACAACCATCTGGTACTGACCGGAACTTATGGCCAGACGGGCAGTTTCTAATCCCTCCCGGGCTAATTTTTTTTGCTTTTCCAAAGCCTTTTGGTCTTTAAAATCCAAAAAACCATCCCCTACCTGACGCAGCTCAAACCCGTTTCCCAGCTTTTTAACGGCACTCTGCTCCCCGGTAGACCAATTCCCTTTTATAAATTGAAGCACCAGTACTCTCATTCCCTGCCCCCAGGCCCTAAGGGCAGTTCCCAGTGCTGCCGTGGTTTTACCCTTGCCTTCGCCGGTGTAGACCAATACTAGGCCGCCAGGGCTTGCTCCCAATATATCCACCACCTATCTAAGATGTATTGTAAGCGGCGCATTTACAATGCGCCGCCTATCAAGCTGAGTAATTGTTAATTTTTATATTAAATAATCTTTCAGCATTATTAATTACGGCTTCAGTTAATTCATTTACCGGGATACCTTTGACAGCAGCCAGCTGCTCCGCCACGTGCTTCACATATGCTGGTTCATTTCTTTTACCCCGGTATGGTACCGGTGTTAAATAGGGACAATCAGTTTCAATTAGCAGCCTGTCCAGCGGTACCCGGGAAGCTACCTCTCTCAGCCGGTCAGCATTTTTAAAAGTCACCGGCCCGGCAAAAGAAATATAAAATCCCATTTCGAGACATTCTTTTGCCACTTCCCAGCTGCCGGAAAAACAGTGCATCACCCCGGTAATTGGCTCCAGCCTTTCCTTCTGCATAATATCAAGAAAATCACCGTATGCATCACGGAGGTGAACTATCACCGGTTTGCTTAACTTCTTAGCTAAGTTTAATTGATTTACAAAAACCTTCTTCTGCACATCCCGGGGTGAAAGGTCGTAATAGTAATCTAATCCTATTTCACCTACTGCCAGCACCCGGTCACATCTGCACATATTTTCCAGCTGCTGCAGGTAATCTTCCGGCACATCTTTTGCGTCGTGAGGATGAACGCCCACTGCAGAATAAATAAAGGAATACTTCTCGGCCAGCTGTATTGATTGCAGTGAAGACTGGATATCATGACCAATATTAATAACAGCAATTATATTATTTTTTTGAGCCCGTTCTATTACCTGTTCCCTGTCTTCATTAAAACGCTCGTCATCCAAGTGAGCATGACTGTCAATTAATTTCATAATCACACCTCTATATTGTTGATAAATCTATACGCGGGAACAATACCTTGCCTTTTTTTACCACAGTGCCTTCAGGAAGTTTTCCCCAACGCAGACTGTCCCAAGTCTGAAGTTCTTTCTTGTCTTCTATACCAATTTGTGCCCATACCTTTTCCGGTATGTTGGGCATGAACGGACTAAGCATAATAGTAGCAAAACGCATTACCTCAATAACATTATATAATACAGTATTTAAGCGAGCGGTCTTGGTTTCGTCTTTGGCCAGTGACCAAGGAGCTGTTTCTTCCAAGTACTTATTTGCCCTTCCCACCAGCTTACTGATAGCTTCCAGGGCAGCAGAAATCTGCAGGTTATTCATGTTTTCTTCCACCACTTTTGGCGTCTCTACAGCTAGGTTAATTAATTCTTCATCCAGCTTTCCTTCAGGCTGCGGTTTACGCAGTTCACCCTGCTGGTATTTTACCAGCATACTGGATGTACGAGAAAGAAGGTTCCCATAATCATTGGCTAAATCGTTGTTAATGCGTTTAGCCAGTGCTTCCTCTGAATAGTACCCGTCAGATCCAAAGGGCAGTTCCCGGAGAAGGTAGTAGCGGACAGCATCTGCCCCATATTTGTCAATTAGTTTCAGCGGGTCAACCACATTGCCCTTTGACTTGGACATTTTACCTCCTTCAAGCAGCAGCCAGCCGTGCCCCATTACTTTTTTAGGCAGCGGCAGGTTTAACGCCATCAGCATAATTGGCCAAATGATGGTATGAAAGCGCATGATGTCTTTCCCTACAAGGTGAACATCCGCCGGCCAGTATTTCTGGTACAGATCATCATTTTCACTTCCGTAACCCAGGGCAGAAATATAATTAGTAAGTGCGTCCACCCAAACATAAACAACATGATTCGGGTCAAAGGGCACTTTTATTCCCCAGTCAAAAGTGGTCCGGGACACACAGAGGTCTTCTAAACCCTGCTTTACAAAACTGATCATTTCATTCCGTCTAGTTTCAGGTTGAATAAAGTCCGGGTTTTCTTCAATAAATTTTAACCACTGGTCAGCGTATTTTGACATTTTAAAAAAGTAACTTTCTTCCTCAAGCAGTTCAACTTCACGCCCACAGTCAGGACACTTTCCTTCAGCTAATTGGTACTCGGTGAAAAATGTTTCGCATGGTGTACAGTACCATCCCTTGTATGAAGATTTGTAAATGTCCCCTTGTTTATAAAGCTGCTCAAAGAACATTTCAACAACTTTTTTATGACGATCTTCTGTGGTACGAATGAAGTCGTTATATTCTACGTCCAGTTTGCCCCACAGGTGTTTAAATCCAGCTACAATTTTATCTACATATTCCTTTGGAGTTTGGCCCTTTGCTTTGGCAGTACGTTCAATTTTTTGACCATGTTCATCTGAACCGGTTAGAAAATAAACATCATAGCCTGTGAGTTTCTTAAAACGGGCTATGGCATCTGCTGCCACAGTGGTGTAAGCATGGCCGATATGAAGCTTGTCGCTGGGATAATAAATGGGAGTGGTGATATAAAAGGTCTCCTTGCTCATATTAACTCCTCCTATTCTTCAAAGTATTCTTTCCCACGCAGCACAAACCAAAAAATCAGAAAATTATATAAAAAAACTTCGTCCCTCTCTATTATTCCGGTATAGGGACGAAGTTATCTTCGCGGTACCACCCTATTTTGCCCCGCCTCACGACGGAAGCCTCAGTGAGTGAACTGCTTTTCACCCTGGTCGATAACGGGACCATACCGGCAAGGCCTACTACCTGTACAAGGTTTCGACCCGCAGTTCCAGAGCCATCTTCCACCACCGTTAACTGACGGGTTCTCACCATCCCCGCTCTCTGTACAGTTCACAGCAATGTACTCCGCTCCTTCATCACCTTTCACCTTAATAAAAAATTCTAGCCCAGCTGCTTTTCTTTGTCAAGTTTTCCCTTACTAAT
>JACDOL010000050.1 GCA_017656165.1 Desulfotomaculum sp. | reverse complement strand
CTATGCAGTGGATGTATTTATGGGGTTGTAAAAAATGTTTATTACACCGTAAAAAATTCTTTATATAATAACCATAACAAAACACAAGGAGGTAATTTTAAATGAAGAAAAACTTTAAGAGATGGTCCTTTTTACTCTGTGCCCTGCTTATAGCTGTAACGCTGGTAGCAGTGGGCTGCGGTACCGATAAAAAACCCGTTGACGAAGGAAATAATCAACCAGCTGATCAGCAGGAAGTAGAACTGACACTGTACTTCTCCGACGACCAGGCCATGTACCTGGTGCCGGAAAAGCGCACTGTACCTGTAGAAAAGAATGATGCTGAAACCATCGGCCGGGCAGCAGTAGAAGCATTAATTGCCGGCCCCAAAGAAGATGGCCTGGTGCGCACCATACCTGACGGAACTAAACTTCTATCCATAGAAGTTAAAGACGGCACTGCGGTGGTAGACTTTAATAAAGCTTTCAAAGAAAACCACTGGGGCGGTACAGCCGGCGAAAGCCATACCATGTACAGCGTTATTAACACACTGGCCAAAAACATAGACGTAAAAGACGTTAAGTTTACCATTGAAGGAGAAGTACAGGAAACCATCTTAGGCCATATGGCAACTGCCGAACCGCTGGAACCAAATTTTGAAATTGTTAAGGAATAAAGCAAAAAATAAAAAAATAGAAGTTAAACAGGTACCCCGTACCCCTAGGGGGTACCTGTTTTGTTATTTAAACATTTGCAGGAATATTTTATTTGTATTACAATGAAATTGACAGCAAGGCAGATATTACAAAAGTTTTTGCATACCAATTATTGTGCGGATGGTGGAGCAATGCAGACCAAAAATGTCACCCTGCCCAAGCTGAATAATTTATCCCCCACCCTGGAGTCCACTGCCCTTAAGCTGATGGAAGAAACGGGTGAATTGGCCCAGGCCATCGGTAAGCTGAGGGGTATGAACGGTGAGTCTTCCCGCCTGGATGAAAGACAAGCCGTGCAGGTAATTGCCAGGGAGCTGCTGGATGTGGCTCAAACAGCTGTTTCCATGATGTTTGTGCTGGAAGAGCAGTACGGTGTAGATATAGATTCCGTTCACAGCGAGCACATAGAAAAATTAAAAAAGAAGAGGTACATAGTTGAAGACGAATAATTTAATAAGTTAACCGGCCCCTGCAAAGTGTAGAAAGTTTTTGCTTTTTTTATGCTTTCTAATAATTAAGTGGGGGCTCGATTTATTTACTGTTATCATAATCACGTCAAAAAGGAGAGTGCTATGCTTAAAGTACTGGCGGTTTTCGGAACAAGGCCGGAGGCAATAAAGATGGCTCCCCTGGTGCTGGAGCTGAAAAAAACAGAGGGAATTAAATGCCTTGTGGCAGTAACTGCCCAGCACCGGGAAATGCTGGACCAGGTTTTGGAACTTTTTCAAATCAAGCCGGATTATGACCTCAACATTATGAAGGCAGGCCAAACCCTCTTTGACATCACCAACCGGGCACTGGCCGGCCTGCAGGATGTGCTGGAACAGGCCCGGCCCGACCTGGTGCTGGTGCATGGCGATACCACTACCACCTTTACAGCTTCCCTGGCCGCCTTTTACAAGCAGGTGCCGGTGGGGCATGTGGAAGCGGGACTGCGCACCAACAACAAGTATTCGCCGTACCCGGAAGAAATGAACAGGCGGTTGACGGGAGTGCTGGCCGACCTGCACTTTGCTCCCACTGCCGCTGCCAGGGAAAACTTATTAAAAGAAGGTATTAACCCGGGGGATATTTTTGTTACCGGAAATACTGTCATAGATGCATTAAAGGCCGTTGTCCGGGAAGAATATTATTTTGATATTCCCGAGCTGGATAATATTGACTTCAAAAACCGGCGGGTGCTGTTAATTACCACTCACAGGCGGGAAAACCTGGGTGACCCCATGCGGGGTATTTACCGGGCACTGAAGGAAATTGTGGAAAATTACCCCGACGTAGAGATAGTTTTCCCGGTACACAAAAACCCGGCGGTGCGGCAGGTGGTCCAGGATGTGCTGGGGGATGTGCCCAGGGTGCACCTCATTGAGCCGCTGGACTACCAGCCCTTTATTAACCTGATGCAGCGCAGTTACCTGGTGCTGACAGATTCCGGCGGCCTGCAGGAAGAAGCCCCTTCCCTCGGCAAACCGGTTCTGGTTCTGCGGGACACCACCGAAAGGCCGGAAGCGGTTAAAGCCGGCACGGTGCGCCTGGTGGGTACCGGGCAGCAGGACGTTTTAAATCATACCAGGGAGCTTTTAGATGACCCGGGTGCTTACAAAAAAATGGCAGAAGCAGTAAACCCCTACGGGGATGGGCAGGCTTCCAGGAGGATTGTGCAGGTGATTTGTTACAAAAATAACTTGTCGAAATTTCTGCCGGACCAGTTTAACTTTAGTAGTAATTACTAAAAATTAAGAAAAAATAGATTGAGCACATATTCAAATAGTCGATAAATTTCGTAAAAAAGTTATTTCCCGTGGAAGGAATAATCCAATTCGTGTAGAATCAGTCTTTATGAAAAACTTCTGACAAGTCAGAAACAGAACCTTCAGATTTGTCAGACTTATATTGAAGATTTTATCCATTAAATGGAATAAATTTGTGAAAAAAGGAGTTAATAAAGACATAAATAATAAAGATAAAAATACTAATAAAAATAAAATTAAAGGCGGCTCTGCGTTTCAAGCCCTGGCCATAACCACCACCATCGGAATGGAACTTGCCATTACCTCGGTGCTGGGCTTTTACGGCGGCAGGTACCTGGATCAAAAGCTGGGCACCACACCTGTTTTTCTAATTGGCGGCCTTCTGGCAGGCCTGGCTGTTGGCGTTTTTGGTATAATAAATACGTTAAATGCTTTTTTCAAAAACAAGGAAGATAAGGGTGGTAAGTAAATGCTCGACATCTACAAGGCCCGCAGCTTAAAGGTACAGCTGGCCCGCACCATTAAATTTACCGGCCTTGCGGCCCTGGTAATAATCGCCGGGATAATTCTTGAACCTTCTTCATCCTTCCGGTGGGGGCTTCTTGTGGGTACACTGGCAGGTGTGGTAAATGCGGTGCTTATTTATAACCGCATGAGGCATATTCACGAACTGCCTCCGCAAAAAGCCATCGCTTTCATGCGCATGGGTTTTGTCATGCGGCTCCTTATGATAATGTCCGTGCTGTTTTTGGCCCTCAGCACAGAGGCGCTGGACATATACGGGGTGGCTTTCGGAATTTTTGTATCCCCTGTGATTACCATGATTGATTTCAACATCAGCCTGCTCAGTGATTACAAGGCTAATTTTATATTAAAAAATAAAAACTAGTGTGAAGGGGGGGAGATAATGAAGAGTTTAGAACAGGTCCATGAGGAAACCGGTGTCCTCTGGAATATGATCCTGGGGGATATGGCCCACGGCCCAACTCACCTGGGCACGGTGGCAGGCTACCCCATTGATATCAATGTAAAGACCATAGTAATGACCTGGATTGTAATGGCCATAGTGGCACTGGTAGGCATACTGGCCACCAGGAACGTCAGCATGGATAGGCCAGGCAGGCTGCAGGTAGTGTTTGAATCCATATACGAATTTATTAAAGGTTTAATCTTTGACAATATAACCAACGAGAAGCGTGCGGCATCATTGGTAACATTCGTCGTTACCCTGTTTACCTTCCTCTGGTTTGCCAACATGCTGGGTCTTGTGCCCACTATGATGTCGCCCACAGCAGACGTTAACACCACCCTGGGACTGGCCATCATGGTATTTATTACTGTGCAGTTCCTGGGGCTGAAAGACAAGGGATTAGGCCATTTTAAGCACTTTATTGAGCCGTTCCCGTTCTTCCTGCCGCTGGTTATCGTGGAAGAACTGGCCAAACCCATTACACTGGCCTTCCGTCTTTTCGGTAACATTTACGCCGGTGAGGTATTAATTGCCGTGCTGCTGGGGTTAATCCCGCTTTCCGGCTCCTTAATGGGCGGGTTTATCCCGTCAGTGATATGGCTGGCCTTCAGTATCTTTGTTGGTACTATCCAGGCATTCATTTTCAGCATGTTAACCATTGTTTACACATCACAAGCAGTCAATAAACACCACTAAAGAAAATAAATTATAATTTTACCTTTGAAAGGAGGGGAACGCTGATGGAATTGAATGCTGCTGCTGCCCTGGGCGCTGCCCTAGCTGTAGGTCTGGCATCCCTGGGTGCTGGTATCGGTGACGGTCTGGTTACCGGTAGAACAGTAGAAGGTATCGCTCGTCAGCCTGAAGCAAGAGGTGTACTGCAAACCACCATGTTCATCTCTGTAGGTCTGATCGAGGCCCTTCCCATTATCGCAGTTGTTATTGCGTTCATGCTGATGGGTAAAGCTGTTTAATTACCCTCAAGGTACTAATCTGTTATTCATATCAAAAGGTGATATAGCAGGTTTGGACGCCCAAACCTGCTATCGCCTTAATTTGTCCCGCTGATGATGGAAGGAGGGGAACTAGTGGAACTGCAAGCCATTGAAGTTGCCCGTGCGGCACATGAAGCTGCAGAGGCCAGCGGACCGCTTTTATTTAATGCTACACTCCTGGCTCAGATCTTTCACTTCGTACTACTTTTGATATTCTTACGTGTGGTTGTATGGAAGCCGCTTATTAGGGTAATTGACAAGCGCAGAGAAAAGATCAGCAGCGATATTACTGCTGCAGAAAAGGACCGCCAGGAAGCCGAAAAGCTGCGTGAAGAACTTAGTGCCGAGTTTGCCAAGGCCAGGGAAGAGGCCCAGGCCATTATTCAAAAGGCGACCAAGTCGGCTGAAGAAGAAGCAGCTAAAATTGTTGAATCGGCTAAGGCTGAAGCAGCCCGTATTAAGGAAAACGCCATGCAGGATATACAAATGGAACGCGAGAAAGCTGTTGCTGAGCTGAAGAATGAGGTGGCCAGCCTGGCTATTCTTGTGGCCAGCAAAGTGGTTTCCGAGAGAATTACCGATGACGTGCAGGACGATCTGGTGAAAAAATTTATAAACGAAGCAGGTAAGCTGCCATGCTAAGAGGGGCTGTGGCAAGGCGGTACGCCCAGGCCCTTTACGAAATTGCCCAAGAGAAGCAGGGCCTGGACGCGCTGGAAAAAGAGTTAAAAGGTGTGACCGCGGTCATTGAGGGGGAAAAAGGGCTGCAGAAAATTTTATTCCACCCCCAGATAACAGCTGCAGAAAAGAAAGACGTTCTTACCCAGCTGTTTAAAGACCGCGTGTCAGAGACAACCATGAACTTTTTATACCTGATCGTCGATCGTCATCGGGAAATGTTTATTACTGATATTGTAGAAGAATTTATTAATCTTGCCAATGAGGCGCGCAACATTATTGACGCCCAAGTAATTTCTGCCAGGGAACTTACTGCCGGGCAGAAAAAGAGCCTGGCTGATGTGTTAAACCGCCTGGCTGGAAAAGAAGTCAGCCCCGAGTATAAAGTTGATCCGTCACTGATAGGCGGAGTTGTGGTGCGTATTGGGGATAAAGTTATAGACGGCAGTGTTAAACATAAACTTGAATCCCTCAAACAACGCCTGATGTCTAAAACTAGTTAAGTAGATAGGGGTGAACCAGTAGATGAATTTGCGACCTGAAGAGATCAGCTCCATTATCAGGCAGCAGATCGATAAATATCAGGCCCAGGTTGAAGCCACCGACGTGGGTACCGTTATCCAGGTTGGTGACGGTATCGCCCGTGTTTACGGTCTGGAAGAATGTATGGCCAGTGAGCTGCTGGAATTCCCCGGTGGAACCCTGGGTATGGCCCTGAACCTGGAAGAAGATAACATTGGCTGCGTTATCCTGGGACCATATACCCACATTAAAGAGGGAGACACCGTTAAGCGTACCGGTCGTATTATCTCCGTACCCGTTGGTGATGCTCTGATTGGTCGTGTTGTTAACCCGTTGGGGCAGCCCATTGATGGTAAGGGCGAAATTAAATCCGACAAGTTCCGTCCCATTGAGCGTATTGCTCCCGGTGTTATTACCCGGAAATCAGTTCACCAGCCCATGCAGACCGGTATCAAGGCCATTGACTCCATGATTCCCATTGGCCGGGGTCAGCGTGAGTTAATCATTGGTGACCGTCAAACCGGTAAAACCGCCATTGCGGTGGACACCATCATCAACCAAAAAGGCCAGGATATGATTTGTATCTACGTGGCCGTGGGCCAGAAGGCATCCACGGTGGCCAACGTTATTGCTAAATTAGAAGAAACCGGCGCCATGGATTACACAATTGTTGTAGCCGCTAACGCATCCGAGCCTTCACCGCTGCTGTACATAGCACCGTATGCCGGATGCGCCATCGGTGAAGAATTCATGGAGAACGGTAAAGACGTGCTGGTAATTTACGACGACCTGACCAAGCAGGCTAACGCTTACCGCGAGCTGTCACTGCTGCTGCGCCGTCCGCCCGGACGCGAGGCGTTCCCCGGTGACGTATTCTACCTGCACTCCCGCCTGCTGGAGCGCGCAGCTAAGATGAACGAAGATTACGGTGGGGGTTCATTGACCGCCCTGCCCATCATTGAAACCCAGGCCGGTGACGTGTCAGCGTACATCCCGACCAACGTTATCTCCATTACTGACGGCCAGATCTTCCTGGATTCAGACCTGTTCAACGCCGGTATGCGCCCGGCCATTGACGTTGGTCTGTCAGTATCCCGGGTTGGTGGTGCCGCGCAGATTAAAGCTATGAAGCAGGTTGCCGGTACCCTGCGCCTGGACCTGGCCCAGTATCGTGAGCTGGCTGCCTTTGCCCAGTTCGGTTCTGACCTGGATAAAGCCACCCAGGCCCGCTTGAACCGCGGTGCCCGCTCAATGGAAATCTTAAAGCAGGGCCAGTACGAGCCCATGCCGGTAGAAGAGCAGGTAATTGCCATCTTTACTGCTGTTCGCGGCTACCTGGATGACCTGCCGGTTGAAAAGGTACGTCCTTTCGAAAAAGGTTTCTTGAAGTTTATAAAGAGCGAGCACCCGGAAATTCCAAAAGCCATTAGAGAAGACAAAGAGCTGAAGCCTGAAACCGAGGAAAAACTGAAAGCAGCAGTTGAAGAATTCAAGAAAACCTTTGTATAGGCAGTATGAAGCGTAAGGTGGTGAAATAGCATTGCAAAACGCGCGCGATATCCGGCGCCGGATTAAAAGTGTTAAAAGCACCCAGCAGATTACCAAGGCCATGAAAATGGTATCTGCGGCTAAAATGCGCCGTGCCCAGGAGGCAGTGCAGGCTGCCCGCCCGT
Source organism: Desulfotomaculum sp. (assembly GCA_017656165.1). GTDB lineage: Bacteria > Bacillota > Desulfotomaculia > Desulfotomaculales > Desulfohalotomaculaceae > Desulforadius. The sequence goes on along the minus strand of JACDOL010000050.1, from coordinate 7,458 downwards.
ATGCCATTAAATTTACCGATGTGCTGGGGCGTGTTAGTGCTGCAGCCGGCTCTGCCGTAAGCCACCCGCTTTTAGAAGTGCGTGAGCCCAAGAAGACCGCCTATATCATTATTACTGCCGACAGGGGCTTATGCGGTGGTTTCAACGCAAACGTTATCCGGCGTGCTGCCAAGGAACTGGCAGAGTACGATGAACCTGCACTGATTACTGTGGGCCGCAAGGGACGCGACTTCTTCAGGAGGCGCGAGGCCAATATTGCGGCCGAGTTCGTGAACCTCGGTGAAAACATCAGCTTTAAACAGGCAAAAGAAATTGCCCAGTTTGTAATAGATAAATACACTGCCGGTGAGTTTGACCAGGTGTTCCTGGTTTACAGTGAATTTATCAATACCCTGACCCAGCGTCCCACTACGGTCAAGCTTCTGCCTATAGAAACACCGGCGGAAGGCGAAGAAAAAAATGAAGAAGGAGCTAAGAAACCCAAGGTTTCTTACATGTATGAACCCAACGCTGAATCGGTACTGGGTGAGCTTCTGCCCAAGTACGTGGAAACAAGTATCTTCCGGGCGCTGTTGGAGGCCAAGGCCGGCGAGCACGGAGCCCGCATGACGGCCATGGACTCTGCCACCAACAACGCCAAGGAAATGATCCGCAAGCTTACCCTGTCGCTGAACCGTGCCCGCCAAGCTGCCATCACCAAGGAAATTTCCGAGATCGTTGGCGGCGCGGAAGCATTGGGCTAATAATCTGCAGTATTATCTCGACACGCAAGGAGGTCGGAGAACCACATGAACGTTGGCAAAGTTGTTCAGGTTACCGGTGTGGTTGTGGACGTTGAGTTTCCACCCGGGCAGGTACCTGATATCTATAACGCGCTGAAAATACGTTCCGAGGACCAGGATCGCGACTACGGTGAATGGAACCTGACATTGGAAGCAGCTATGCACCTTGGCAACAACCGGGTACGCTGCATCGCCATGTCCGGTACCGACGGCCTGGTTCGCGGGATGAAAGTAGTAGATACCGGTCAGCCCATTGCTGTTCCGGTGGGTAAACCGGTACTGGGCCGGATGCTGGACGTGCTCGGCCAGCCCATTGACGGTAAAGGCGAAGTTAAGTCCGATGAAGTCCGTCCCATTCACAGCCCGGCACCCAAGCTGGTTGACCAGTCCACCCAGGCAGAAATTTTAGAGACCGGTATTAAAGTTATTGACTTAATGATCCCCTTCCTCAAGGGTGGTAAGATCGGTTTGTTCGGCGGTGCAGGTGTTGGTAAAACCGTTATCGTTATGGAGTTCATCAACAACATCGCTAAGCAGCACGGCGGTATTTCCGCTTTCGCCGGCGTTGGTGAACGTACCCGTGAGGGTAACGACCTGTACCACGAGATGAAAGATTCCGGCGTTTTAGATAAATGTATGCTGGTGTTCGGTCAGATGAACGAACCGCCGGGTGCTCGCCTGCGGGTGGCCCTGACCGGTCTGACCCTGTGCGAGTACTTCCGTGATGAGGGAGCAGACGTGCTGCTCTTCATCGACAACATCTTCCGTTTCACCCAGGCCGGTTCCGAGGTTTCCGCTCTCTTGGGCCGCATGCCGTCCGCGGTTGGTTACCAGCCCACACTGGCCACAGAAATGGGCCAGCTGCAGGAGCGCATTACTTCAACCAAGAAAGGGTCTATTACCTCAGTACAGGCCATTTACGTGCCTGCTGACGACCTGACAGACCCTGCACCGGCCAGTGCGTTCGCTCACCTGGACGCCACCGTTGTATTGTCCCGTCAAATTGCTGAGCTGGGTATTTACCCGGCCGTTGACCCGCTGGACAGTACATCAAGGATCCTGGACCCCAACATTGTGGGTAAGGAACACTATGAATGTGCCCGCGGTGTGCAGAAAGTGCTGCAGCGCTATAAGGACCTGCAGGACATCATTGCCATCCTGGGTATGGACGAACTGTCTGAAGAAGATAAGCTGATCGTTGCCCGGGCACGCAAACTGCAGCGCTTCCTGTCCCAGCCCTTCCACGTGGCTGAGGCATTCACCGGTACACCTGGTGTATACGTGCCGCTGAAGGAAACAATCCGCGGCTTTAACGAAATCCTCGAGGGCAAGCACGACGACCTGCCCGAGGAATCATTCTACATGGTAGGTACCATTGACCAAGCTGTAGAGAAAGGTAAGAGAATTTTAGAGGGAAGTGCATAATATGGCGAAAAAGCAGCGCCTGGATATTGTCACCCCCGAGAAAGTGGTTTACAGCGAAGAAGTTGATTTCGTAGTTGCCCCGGGGGTTATGGGTGAGCTAGGCTTCCTTCCTGAGCACACCCCTCTGGTTAGTGCCCTTAAAACCGGGGTTTTAAGGGTGCAGAAAGACGGGAAAGAATTAAAAGTGGCCATAACCGGCGGCTTTGTAGAAGTTAAAAACAGCCGTGTGGTGGTTTTGGCCGATACAGCGGAAAGAGAAGACGAAATTGACGTGGAGCGCGCGGAAGCTGCCAAGAAAAGGGCCGAAGAGCGCCTGGCCAAGGGCGGTCAGGACATTGACATCGCCCGGGCCGAAGCAGCCCTGCAGCGTGCCACAGCAAGGCTGAAAGCAGCCGGAAAAATGTAATAAAAAAATATCAAAGGCCAGGGAATCACATCCCTGGTCTTTTTACATTCCTGTATTACATAACCTTATCCCGGCAATACTACCAAACAAATCTAACTTCCAAAGAAAGGTACTTATGGATAAACTGGTTGTCCGCGGAGGAAATAAATTAGAAGGAAATATCTGTGTGTCCGGGGCCAAAAATGCCGTACTGCCCATTATTGCCGCCTCCCTGCTCACCACCGAAGAATGCCGGATTAAAGACATTCCCGGCCTTACCGATGTGTATACCATCGGGGAGGTTTTAAAGAGCCTGGGAGCAGAGATAAAAATGCAGGACGGGACAATGCTTGTCCGGGCAGGGCAGATAAAATCTTTTGAGGCACCATACCATTACGTGCGGCGCATGCGGGCGTCATTTCTGGTAATGGGCCCCCTTTTAGCCCGCACCGGCCGGGCCAAAATATCGCTGCCCGGCGGCTGTGCCATCGGCACCAGGCCCATTGACCTGCACCTAAAAGGCTTTAATGCCCTGGGGGCAGAGATAAAGTACGGGCGCGGCTGCATAGAAGCGGAAGCTGAAAGGCTTACGGGCAGCCGGGTCTATCTTGATTTCCCCAGCGTAGGAGCCACCGAGAACATTATGATGGCAGCTGCTCTGGCAGAAGGAGAAACGGTTATAGAAAACGCCGCCGAAGAACCGGAAATAGTGGATTTGGCTAACTTTTTAAGCTCTATGGGTGCCAAAATAAAAGGTGCCGGGACAAAAGTTATCCGAATAGAAGGGGTTGAAAAATTAAGCGGCACCGCCCACGCGGTGATACCGGACCGCATAGAGGCAGGAACATACATGGTGGCAGCGGCAATAACCGGCGGCGATGTGCTGGTGGAAAATGTCATAGCCGATCACCTGAAACCGGTGATAGCCAAGCTGCGGGAAGCAGGAGTTGAAGTGCTGGAAGGTGAGAGGGGCATTCGAGTGAAAGGCGGCGGGGAACTGAAGGGTGTGGACATTAAGACCATGCCCTACCCCGGTTTTCCCACCGATATGCAGGCGCAGATGATGGCCTTGATGACGGCGGCCCGGGGCATCAGCCTAATTACAGAAACAGTGTTTGAAAACCGCTTTATGCATGTTAACGAGCTGAAGCGCATGGGAGCAAAAATAAAGATCGAGGGGCATACCGCCATAGTTAACGGGCCCTGCCGCCTGCAGGGAGCCCAGGTGAAAGCCACCGACCTCAGGGCCGGTGCCGCCCTGATAATAGCCGGCCTAGCAGCAGAAGGAGAAACAGAAGTGGGCAATGTCAACCACATTGACAGGGGATATTATAAAATAGAAGAAAAACTGCAGGCCCTGGGCGCAGACATAAAAAGAATAAAACTAGATGGGTAGGGGCGCGATTCATCGCGCCCAAAATGCTAAATTTGTGCAGGTGTACAATTTATTGCAGCCTAATGGTTATATTTACCAGGCAAATATCATATAAATATACCAGGGACAACCACACCAACCCATGGGAGCTGATAACATGCGCAGATTTCTCCTGGGCCTGATCCTTACAGCCGCTGCCCTGGCAGCCATTCTTCCCAAAACTTCCATAATAGATAAAGGCGGCACGGAAATATCCGGCTGCCAGGTGCGCCTGTACCACTATAAAACCGGGAAAATAGAAACCCTGCCCATGGAAGACTACCTGGTGGGAGTTGTGGCCGCAGAAATGCCTGCGGCATTTCCCATAGAAGCATTAAAAGCCCAGGCAGTTGCGGCAAGAACCTATATAGCCCAGCGGTTGGTAAACGGGGGGCTGAAAAATCAATCTATACCCGGGGCCGATGTTTCAGATGACCACCGGCTGGGGCAGGCCTGGATATCCAGTGAAGAAATGAAAAAGCGCTGGGGGGTAAACTACCTTTACAACTACCTGAAAGTCAAGTGGGCGGTAAGCACCACCCGCAGCAAAGTCTTAATGTACAAGGGCGACCTGGCCAATGCCGTTTACCACGCGTCATGCGGCGGTGCGGCCACCGAAAACTCCGGTGAAGTGTGGCAGGTAGACCTGCCGTATCTAAAAAGCGTGCCCTGCCCGTACTGTGCAGATCCCCACCCGGTAAGAACTGCGGCTTACCCCTTGGAAAAAGTGGCAGAATGCTTAAAAACAGATCTCAATACCGCAGCAGTTTCCACCGGAAGTCAAAAAGAAATTATAAAGGTTACCGAAACAACCACCACCGGGCGGCCCAAAACCCTGCAGGTTGGCGGTAAAGAGATGAGGGCAGCCGTATTCAGGGACTTACTGGGTTTAAGATCCACCTGGTTTGAATATAAAGTGCAGGGTGACCAAATTATCTTTACCACCACCGGCTACGGCCACGGCGTAGGCATGTGCCAGTACGGCGCCAAAGGCATGGCCGAGCACGAAAAAACATACCGGCAGATACTGTCCCACTACTACCCGGGAACGGAATTAAAAGAATTAAAAATAAGAAAACAAAATGACCCATAGGGGCACCATTTTTCCAGTAGGAGCGCGATTCATCGCGCCCTAGACCGTATAAAAACCAACCAAACCGGCCACACTATCAGAAAAGAACAATTCGAGGTGATAATAGTGTGGCCTTTTAATCACAACCTTAAAAATAAACTGAGAAACCAGGATGCATTAAAAAAATACCAGGAATGGCTGAAAAGATGGTTCTTAAAAGGTGCCAAATTTTACGCTGCTGTTTTCCTGGTGCTGCTCATCGGTGCTGCTGCAGCCATTCGGCTGGTGCTCTTTGCCCCAACAGAGAATGTACTGGAAAACCGGGAAGCAAAACCTTCAGTTACCGCTGAAACACTAGAAAAACATTCCAATACAAACGAATTAAATGAACAACCGGGACAAAAAGAAAAACACCAAGACCAAAAACCACAGCCGGAAAAACCAGACTTAAGCGGTATTGCCATGCCTGTAAACGGTAAGGTGCTGCTGGGATTCAACCAGCCCTATTACAGCAAAACCTATGACGACTACCGCTTCTGCAGCGGCCTGCAGCTTGAAGCAGCCCCCGGTGAACCTGTAAAAGCAGCCCTGGCCGGAAAAGTAGTATCCGCAGACCTGGATGAACTGAGCGGGTTTACCGTGGTAATTGATCACGGTGACGGCTGTAAAACAAGCTACAAGGGCCTGAATACCGTTCAGGCTGCTGTTAACCAGCAGGTTGAAAAAGGCGGCGTTATAGGGGCAGCTAAACCGGACGAAAAATCTAAAGTACAGTTTACCCTGACCAAAGACGGGGTACCGGTGGACCCGGAAAAATATTAAAGGGATGCAGCACAAGCTGCATCCCTTGTGCTTTTAGTTAAGCCTGCATTGTAGGGGTTCCATTTATGGAACCCATCAGTAGGGGCTCAATTTATTGAGCCCTATTTAGATATATTTACCAGCCCAGCTGCAGCTAAATATTTTGGTATTAATTACCCCCGGGTGCATATATATGAAATAATCGAACCCTAACTGCCACGTTCCAGGGGGGTAATTTAATGCAGGACTATATACAAAAGCGCGTTTTAGAAATATGCGCCTATATCCTGGAAACCGGGGCCACGGTACGCCGGGCAGCCCAGGTATTCCAGGTCAGCAAAAGCACGGTACATAAAGACATGACCGAACGGCTTCCTTCATTAAATAAACAGCTGGCCAAAGAGGTAAAAAAAGTGCTGGAACGCAATAAGTCAGAACGCCACCTGCGGGGCGGGGAGGCTACCCGGAAGAAATATAAAAACATGTAAGAAAAACTAAATTTATACATTAATAGAGGAATTTTTTCCCCAGGGATAGAAATAACTACGGGATTGTGTTTAAACAGCAGCATGACTGCAAAATTATGTAACAAATAAGCATAATTTTTAATCTTAATTAAGGGACAAGCTCGAAAAAATCCTGGGGAGGAAATTACATAAATGCTTGGTTTTCTTGGATTTACAACAGATATAGGTATAGACCTGGGTACAGCCAGTGTGCTGGTGTATGTAAAGGGAAAGGGTATTGTGCTGCAGGAGCCTTCAGTGGTGGCCATAAATAAAGACAATGGGAAAATTATTGCGGTGGGTTCAGAAGCCCGCCGGATGCTGGGCCGTACCCCCGGCAACATTGTGGCCATAAGGCCCTTAAGAGATGGTGTCATTGCCGACTATGATGTAACTGAAAAAATGCTGCGTTACTTCATTCAAAAGGCCGGGGTAAAGAAGTTCTTTATGAAACCCAGAGTAATGGTCTGCATCCCTTCCGGTGTAACCGGGGTCGAAGAGCGGGCGGTGCGCCAGGCAGCCCTGCAGGCCGGTGCCAAACAGGCCCACCTGATAGAGGAACCTTTAGCTGCTGCCCTGGGTGCCGGTTTAGACATATCCGAGGCCAGCGGTTCCATGGTGGTGGACATCGGCGGCGGCACCACGGATGTGGCCGTTCTTTCCCTGGGCGGCATAGTCTACAGCCGCTCCCTCAGGGTAGGCGGGGACAAGTTTGACGAGGCCATTGTCAGGTACATAAGAAGAGAATTTAACATGATGATCGGTGAACGTACAGGTGAAGAAGTAAAAATAGAAGTGGGCAGCGCCCTGGTAGACCGCGAGCGCAGCACCCAAATCCGCGGCCGCGACCTGGTAACAGGCCTGCCCAAGGCCCTGACGGTAACCACTTCCCAGGTTTACGAAGCCATATCTGAACCGCTGGAAGCGGTGCTGGGTGCCGTTAAAGAAGTTCTTGAGCACACCCCCCCGGAACTGGCGGCAGACATAGTGAATAAAGGAATAGTAATGACCGGCGGCGGCTCGCTTTTGCATAACTTTGATAGGCTGATCAGTGAAGAAACCGGCCTGCCGGT
>JACDOL010000049.1 GCA_017656165.1 Desulfotomaculum sp. | reverse complement strand
TTTAACACAAGGTATTGACCGGTGGAAAGCGGCGAGTATAATGCCGCATTTATTATTAGCTAAATAATGGTTATAATAACAGAATTACGGAACTAAATGTAGAATTTTCCCGTCTAGAATAGTAAGCAAATATTCTACTACCGGGGATGATGACAGGATTATGCAGGATAAATTGCTTAATAAAGTAATCCGTTCTTCAATAGCTTTGACGTTGGGTACTTTTTTCTTTGCCTGGCCGGTTGATACCACGGGATTGTATTTTGTCCCTCCTGCGGCGGAAGCTTATGCCGGCCAAATGGCGTCAGTAACAGGCAAGTATGTTAATTTAAGAAGCGGCCCTGGTACAAACCATACCATTGTAGGCCGTGTTTACCATGGGGACAGGCTTACTGTCCTGGGCAAGCAGGGGGATTGGTATAAAGTTAGAAGCAGCAGCGGCCAAACTGCTTGGATAGCAGGATGGTTGATAAAAGTAGAAAATACCGTTTTGCCGGTGTCCAGGTCGGGTGACTTTAGAGGTAGAACGCTGGTGGTAACTGCTGCGGATGTAAACCTGCGCGGCGGCCCGGGGACGAGCTATCCTGTTATAGGAATGGTGGACAAGGGAGACAGGCTGCCGGTAACAGCTCAAAAAGGGAACTGGTACCAGGTGAAGCTTGGCAGCGGAAGTAATGCCTGGATAGCGGGGTGGCTGGTAAAGATTGAAGACAGTTCTAAAACTGCATCTACTAGGACTGCGGTAGTAAATGCCACGGATGTAAACCTGCGCGGCGGCCCGGGGACGAGCTATCCTGTTATAGGAATGGTGGACAAGGGGGATAAGCTGGCGGTACTAAGCCAAAAAAATAACTGGTACCAGGTTAGAACCAGTAATGGTAAAACTGCCTGGATAGCAGGTTGGCTTGTAGAGGTTCAGGGTGGGGAAGTGCCTGCTTCTGCACCTTCAAATAAGCCTTTAGAGGGAAGAAAAGAGGTGGTAATAACAGCCACTGACGTTAATGTCCGCAGCGGTCCGGGTATCAGCTATCAAGTTTTGGGTATGGTGAATGAAGGAGAACGCTACCAGTGGCTTGCCGGTTCAGGGCAGTGGTATAAAGTGAAGCTTCCCAACGGTGAAGAAGGTTGGATAGCCGGGTGGCTGGCAAAAGTTGAAGAAGTTAAGGAACAGGACCTGCCTTCCAGGGGTGACAGCTCCAGGGATAATCCGGGAGACCTGATCAGCTGGCTTCCCCCGGAGGCCCAAGGGCCAATGGAAGATGAAGACGACTTGAAAGATAAAGAAGACAGCGCTGGTAAGAGTGAATACAGTTTAGTGGATATTGATATAGATGAAGAAGGCGATAAAACAATTATTACGGTGGAGGCCAATGCTCCCCTGAAATACAACACCTTTATGCTCAGCAACCCCCACCGGCTGGTGGTAAATTTTGAGGGGGTAGAACTGGGTGATCTGCCGGAAAGTAAAAAGGTAAATTCAGATTCGGTAATTAAGTATAGAACTGGTCAATTTAGTGACGATCCTGTAATTTCCAGGGTGGTATTAGACCTTACCGGGCCGGTACATTACAGTACCAGCACTTCGGACGGCGGGCGGGTAGTAAAAATTGAAGTCAAACTTACTGAGTATGACCAGAACGTGGAAGATAAAGTGATATTCATAGATCCAGGGCATGGTGGCAAGGATCCCGGGGCACCGGGGTACAGCCGCAGGATATGGGAAGATGAAATTAACCTGGATATTGCTTTAAAACTTGCTGCCATATTAAAACAGCAGGGAGCCAAGGTGGAACTAAGCCGCTATTCTGATAGGACGGTAGACCTTTACCAGAGACCGATGCTTGCTAACAGGGCCAATGCTGACATTTTTGTCAGTATTCACTCCAATGCCAATCCCAACCCGGCCATACGGGGTACAAGCACATACTATTATGCCCCGTACAGCAAACCGGAGCTGTACGAGCAGCTGGCTGACCGCCGGCGGCTGGCCCAGTGCATACAAACCGAAATGGTAAATTGCTTAAAGCTGCAGGATAAAGGCATAAGGCAGGCCAACTTTGCGGTGCTGAGGGCTGCTGCCATGCCGTCGGTGCTGGTGGAAACAGCATATATGAGCAACCCGCAGGAAGAAAAGCTGCTTTCTGACAGTAATTTCAGGCAGAAGGTAGCTGAAGCCATTGCCAGGGGTATAAATGCTTATTTTGCCGGCAAATAAATACTAACAAATGAGGGGCTTGATAATAATTCAAGCCCCATTATTAATATTATAGAAGTATTATGGATAAATGGCAGGAACATTTTACAAGCTAGAGAAAATAACAATATATTTAAAAAAAGATTAAAGTGGTTGCTGCTGCGGAGGTGGGTTTCCCATGAGAGAAAACAAAAAGATCACCATTGTACTGGGGGTAATCGGTGCAGATGTTCATGCTGTAGGCAACCGTATTCTGCATCATGCTTTCAGCGAAGCGGGATTTAACGTGGTTAATATTGGGGTTATGGCTTCCCAGGAAGAATTTATAAATGCGGCAATAGAAACTAACGCCGATGTTATAGTGGTCTCTTCGCTGTACGGGCACGGTGAAATAGACTGCCGTGGTTTAAAAGAAAAAACAGTGGAGGCCGGGCTTACTGATGTCAGGCTTTATGTGGGCGGCAACCTTGTAGTTGGAAAACAGGATTGGAAAGAAACAGAGAAAAAGTTTAAAAACATGGGTTTTGACCGTGTGTACCCACCTGGCACCATGCCCCAGGAGGTAATTGACGATTTAATAGAAGATTTTAACCTGTCTTGAATCGGGGTGTTATTATGAGTTTAGCCCTATTGATTGATTTTGGCAGTACATACACTAAGGTAGTTACCGCAGATTTAGATGCAGAAAAAATTACCGCCACAGCCAGGGCTCGCACCACTGTGGACACAAATATCATGGACGGTTTAATGCAGGCCATGGAATATATTTACCAGCAGCTGGGGACAGATAAACCGGATTTTAAATATAAGCTGGCCTGCAGCAGTGCAGCTGGCGGCCTGCGAATAGTGGCAGTGGGCTTAGTTAAAGATTTAACGGTTGAAGCTGCCAAGCAGGCCGCCCTGGGAGCCGGAGCAAGGGTGCTGGGAGTTTACGCCCATGAGCTGACGGTTAAGGAGATAAATGAAATAGAAAGCGCCAAACCGGAAATTTTGCTTTTGGCCGGTGGAACTGACGGTGGGAATAAAGAAGTTATACTGCACAATGCCCGCATGGTGGCAGAAAGCATGCTCGATGCCGTTATCATAATTGCCGGAAACAAGGTGGTGGCAGAAGATGTGCACCGCATTCTTGCTGAGGCCGGCAAGGAGGCGCTGATTACGGAAAATGTACTGCCTGAACTTGAAAAGTTAAATGTATTACCTGCCCGGCGGTTAATTAGACAGGTTTTCCTTGACAAGATAATTGAAGCAAAGGGATTGAAGAAAGCTGAAGCTTTTATAGAGAGGATACTAATGCCCACCCCGGCAGCGGTTTTGAATGCTGCCCAGCTGCTTTCCCAGGGCTGTGATGATGAAGCGGGATTGGGTGATCTCCTGGTTGTGGATATAGGGGGAGCTACCACAGACGTTCATTCCCTGGCCGATGGGCTGCCTACCAGGTCAGGGGTAAGCTGCCGGGGACTGCCCCAACCCTTCGCTAAACGAACAGTAGAGGGTGACCTGGGGATGAGGGTAAGTGCGGCAGCGCTGTTGGAAACAGTTCCACCTGCATTGTTTGAACAATATGCTGGTGTACATATAGAACGGATTAAGGAATATATTGATAAAGTGCAGCAAAACTACAGCATTTTGCCCCGCAGCGAGGAAGAAAAACAGGTTGAAACAGCTATGGCTGCATTGTGTGCAGGGTTAGCAGTGGAAAGGCATGTCGGCACGCTGGAAGTGGTTTGGACGCCTTTTGGGGCCAGTTATGTCCAGCACGGCAAGGACTTAACAGAAACTCCCTATGTAATAGGCACCGGTGGAGTTATAGTTGAGCACCAGGAACCCAGTAAAATACTTAAAGCTGCACTGTTTAATGAGGAAGAACCAACTAAACTAAAACCCAGGGCACCGAAATTTCTGGTAGATAAAAGCTATATACTGGCTTCCATGGGCCTTTTGGCTGAAGTGGAGCCGGAGAAATCCCTGCGCATTATGAAGAAATATATTACTCCTACCAATTAATAAAAAAGGGAGAGGATTAAGGGTGGAAGTTGAACTGGCCAAGGGAAAAATTGACTGGGATTATTTTAATCAGCTGCGTTCTGAAGTCCTGCAAGCATGGCCAACGGGGCAGGAAGTAAATTTAGAAGAAGCTGCAGCTTATCACAAGGAGCTCAGTCCGCAGCGCCGTTTTCCTGAGCTTTTAAAGGCTGCAGAAAGAGAAGGTAGAACACTGGCCCAGCCCCGGGCCGGGGTAGCCCTGCTGCAGGAGCATATTGAACTTCTGCAGTACCTGGAAAAAGAAGGTGAGGCAGACTGCCTGCCCACAACAATTGACAGCTATACCCGTCAAAACCGGTATAACGAAGCTCAAAAAGGTATTGACGAAAGCCGCAAGGAAGGACGGTCCATGTTAAACGGCTTTCCGGCAGTAAACCACGGGGTAGCCGCCTGCCGTGAAGTAATTGAAGCAGTGGATGTACCGGTTCAGGTAAGGCATGGAACACCTGATGCCAGGCTCCTGGCTGAAATAACCCTGGCCGGCGGCTTTACCAGTTTTGAAGGGGGCGGAATTTCTTACAATATTCCTTATGCCAAGGCTGTTCCGCTGGAACGTTCGTTGGCCCACTGGCAGTATGTGGACCGGTTGGTGGGTTACTACCAGGATCAAGGTATAACCATTAACAGGGAACTCTTTGGCCCCCTGACCGGTACCCTTGTGCCTCCCTGCATTTCCCACAGTATAGGTATTATAGAAGCATTATTGGCTGCACAGCAGGGGGTGAAGAGTATTACCCTTGGTTATGGGCAGTGCGGCAGCCTGCTGCAGGACGTGGCGGCTGTAATTACTTTAAAAGAACTGGCAGCAGAATACCTGAAGAAGTTTGGTTATACAGATGTTGAATTGTCCACTGTTTTTCACCAGTGGATGGGAGGCTTTCCGCAGGACGAAAGCAGGGCCTTTGGAGTGATAGGGTGGGGAGCAGCCAGTGCAGCACTGGCCAAGGCAAATAAGGTGATTGTAAAAACTTCCCATGAAGCAATGGGAGTTCCTACAAAGGAAGCCAATGCAGCAGGCATTAAAGCAACCAAGCAGGTTCTTAACATGCTGAAGGATCAAAGCCTTCCGGAAAGCGAAGAACTAAGAGTGGAAAAAGATATTATATGTAAAGAGGTACGTGTAATTCTTGACCGCGTAATTGACTTTGGGGAAGGTAATTTAGCACTGGGGACGGTGCGTGCTTTCAAAGCCGGCGTTTTAGATGTTCCCTTTGCACCCAGTAAATTTAATTATGGTAAACTGCTGCCTGCCAGGGATAATAACGGGGCAGTAAGGCTGCTGGATTTTGGCAACCTGCCCTTCAGCAGGGAGATAATTGAATTTCACCAGGAAAAAATAGCAGAACGGGGCAGGGAAGAAGGAAGGCAGCCCAGTTTTCAAATGGTTATAGACGATATTTATGCCATAGGTAAAGGCATGCTGGTAGGCCGCCCGCGCTGACGGGCGGTCCGGCATGTCATTAATAAAGATAATTTTCAAGATAGGTGATCTCAGTTGAAAATAATAAATGCCCTAGCCTCTCCCGGACTGACCGGTTTTTATTTTGATGATCAAAAAGCCATTAAAAAAGGTGTGCACAAAGACGGCTTTGCTCTGCTGGGAAAACCGCTGACACCAGGGTTTACTGTTGTGAGGCAGCGGGGAGAATCCATTTCTATTATGCTGATACTGGAAGACGGAAGTACAGCTTACGGGGACTGTGCGGCAGTACAGTATTCCGGGGCCGGCGGTCGAGATCCGCTTTTTTTAGCTTCTGAATTTATTCCTGTAATAGAGCGGGAAATTTTCCCCAGGCTGGTGGGTAAAGATGCATCCCAATTTAGGAATTTAGCCGAGGAATTTGACAGCATGCTCCAGCCCGGCGGAAATAAGTATCATACTGCCATCAGGTATGGGGTAACCCAGGCGCTTTTGAATGCTGCTGCCTTAAGTAAAAAAATAACCATGGCAGAAGTGGTAGCCGATGAATATGGAGCCCCGCTTTCTGCCCAGCCGGTGCCCATTTTTGCCCAGACAGGGGATGAAAGGTACATAAATGCTGATAAAGCCATAATAAAGAAAGCAGATATACTGCCCCACGGGCTAATAAACAACCTGGAAGAAAAAGTGGGGCGGGACGGCAGCAGGCTTTTGGAGTATGTTTCCTGGTTGAAAGAAAGGGTAAGAAAATTGGGCGGAGACGATTACCGCCCGGTACTGCATATTGACGTTTACGGGACCATCGGCCAGCTGTACGATGACAATATTAAACTGATTGCTGATTACCTCGGCCGGTTGGAAAAAGCCGCTTACCCGCTTAAACTGCGCATTGAGGGGCCGCTGGATGCAGGCAGTAAGGTAAGGCAGGTTGAAGCACTGCACAATTTGTGCCGGGAAGTGGAAAAAGCAGGCATTAATGTGGATGTTGTGGCTGATGAGTGGTGCAACACGCTGGAAGATATTAAGGAATTTGTTGATGCTGGTGCCGGCCACATGGTCCAGATTAAGACCCCTGACCTGGGGGGTATAAATAATACTATTGAAGCTGTTTTATATGCCAAAGAAAAAGGTGTAGGTGCCTACCAGGGAGGTACCTGCAATGAAACAGAACGTTCAGCCCAGGTATGTGTGCATTTGGCCATGGCCACCCGCCCGGATCAAATGCTGGCCAAGCCCGGCATGTCTGTGGACGATGCCATGATGGTGGTCTATAATGAAATGAGCCGCCTGCAGGTTCTGCTGAGGTCAAAAGGTATAAAATAAATTCTTAAAAGATGGGTGAATAAACTGATGCAGAAAGTAGGCATTACTACCACTATTCCCGTGGAGGTTGTGTATGCCGCCGGTATGGTGCCGGTGGATCTTAACAATATATTTATTACTAGTGAAAATCCCCAGGCCCTGGTTGAAGAGGCAGAAATGGCGGGCTACCCGCGCAACCTTTGCGCCTGGATAAAAGGAATATATACAACCGTTTCTCAAAGTGATGATATTAATACATTAATAGCTGTGACCCAGGGCGACTGCAGCAATACCCATGCTTTAATGGAAACGCTGGAATTTGCCGGTGTTAAAGTAATCCCCTTTGCATATCCTTATGACCGGGATTACGATATGCTGAAACTGCAGATTGAAAAACTGATGGATGCCTTTGGAGTCACCTGGAAGCAGGTAAATGAAACCAAAAAGCACCTGGATGAAGTGCGGCAGAAAGTATGGAAGCTGGATGAACTAACCTGGAAGGAAGACCGCATATCCGGCTGGGAAAATCATCTTTACCAGGTATCCTGCAGTGACTTTAATGGAAACCCCGGGGAATTTGCCCGCCAGGTAGATGAATTCCTGGAGAGGCTTCAGGGAAAAGAGGAAATAAAAGCTGACCTCAGGCTGGGGTACATAGGGGTTCCTCCCATTATGGATGACCTTTATGACTACCTGGAAGAAAGAGGTGCCCGGGTGGTATTTAACGAAACACAGAGGCAGTTTACTATGCCTTTTGAAACTGATGACCTGGTTGAGCAGTACCGTTTATACTCTTATCCTTACGGCATTTTCTATCGTCTAAAAGACATTGAAAAGCAGATAAAACTGCGGAGGCTGGATGGAATAATACATTATGCCCAAAGTTTTTGCTACCGCCAGATTGAAGACTTGATTGTGCGCCGGAAGCTGGACGTTCCGGTCTTGACCCTGGAAGGTGACAAGCCTAATAAACTGGATGCCCGCACATGCATGCGGCTGGACTCTTTTATTGAGATGCTGAGGTGAAGACATGTACGCAGGAATTGACTTGGGAAGCCGCAGTGTAAAAGTAGCCCTGTTAAATGATAAAGGCAGCTTAACTTTAAACAAGTTCGATACTGTCTCGTTTTACCGGAAACACGGCCGCCTGGAAGAAGGGCAGCTGGTGGTTGATCTCTCGGCCATAGGATTGGGGGATGTGAACTTAAAGGCAGTTGTGAGCACCGGCTACGGAAGGCAGACAATCAACTTAAAGGGAGCTAAAAATATTCCTGAAATTAAAGCCCATGCCGCCGGGGCAGTATATCTAACCGGTTTAGAAGATTTTACCCTGCTGGACCTGGGCGGCCAGGACAGTAAGGTGGCTAAAGTGGTAAAAGGGCGGATGATAGATTTTGAAACCAATGATCGCTGTGCCGCCAGCACCGGCCGCTACCTGGAAAACATGGCCGCTGTTTTAGATATTAGTATGGATGAGTTAAGCAGGTACTATGAAAATCCCGTGGACTTGAATTCCACCTGTGCTATATTTGGGGAAACTGAACTTATAGGTAAGGTGGTGGAAGGACACCCGGTTTCCCACCTGGCAGCAGGTGTTAACTACACCATTTTTAAAAGAATAAAGCCGATGTTAATTAAATTAGCCAGCTCCAAAGTAGTTTTTACCGGCGGTGTGGCTGGAAACCAGGCTTTAAGAAAAATCATAGAACAAGAATTAAATGTGGAAGTAATAGTACCTGAGCACCCGCAGTATGCCGGGGCGGTAGGATGTGCTGTCACGGCAATGAAGGGAAGGTGTAAATAAAAATGCAGTTAACAGTATTAGGCAGGTATGCTCCTTATCCTGCCCCCGGCGGTGCTTGTTCCGGTTACTTAATTCAAAACGGTGAAACTAGCATTATGCTGGAGGCGGGGAACGGCAGCTTCAGCAAACTCTGCAAGCATATAGATTTTCGCCGCTTGGCTGCGGTGGTGGTTACACACCTGCATCCCGATCATTACATGGACTTATTCTGCCTGCGTCATGCCATTGCTGCTGCTATCCGGGAAGAGAAGCGTACAGGGCCGCTGGCACTGTTTTTACCCAGTCAGCCGGAGGAAGAATACCAGCGCTTAGCCCAGTATACCGACGCATTTATCGTCAACAGTATTGAAACCCTTCCTAAAGTTGAACTGGATAATAGTATTCAGGTTTACCGTTCCCGGGTGGGGAGGCTGCAGTTAGAATTTGTACCCAATTATCATCCTATTCCTGCTTATGCTGTAAGCATCGAATGTGAACGGGGGCGCCTGGTGTTTTCCGGGGACACAGCACGGACCAGGGAACTGGAGGAAATAGCCAGGGGTGCAGATTTGTTTTTATGTGAAGCCAGTGGGTTGGACAAGGATATAGAATTTGTACGCAGTGGGCACCTCACGGCCCGCCAGGCCGGTGAGCTGGCCAAGAAGGCGGGGGTTCGAAAGCTGGTTATTACTCATTTGTACCCCGAGTACAGCATTAATGATTTGAGCACTCAAGCCAGCGAGGGTTTCGGGAGAGCAGTAGTTGTGGCCAAAGAGGATGCTAAATATGATTTATTAAAATAATATTGCGGGGTGTTTTTATGGTTTCCCTGGTGCACGAGTATTTAATGCATGCGGTTTATTTTGCCCCCAGGGGCCGCCGCCGCTTAATGGCCCTTGGTTCCAGCATTTCACAGAGATATTTAAGTCCATTGGATAAGTTAATTGGATTCATTGGTGATGCCGGGGCAGGTAAATCACTGTTAATCAGGGGTATGTTTCCCGGGCTGGAGCTTACCAATGATGATGACGGCATAAATGTAAGGCCGCTGCCCATTTTGGAGGATGCCCAGCGGGGCTTTTTTCGCAGCCGTACCTATCATATTGACATGCGCTTTGAGTCAGCTTTCACCCAACCTTATGAAATAGCAGAAGCTGTAAAAAAAGCCATTGATAATGAGCACCGGGTGGTGGTCGAACATTTTGATTTGCTTTATCCCTATTTAAAGTACAATGCCAGCATTTTAGTTGGTATTGGTGAAGAAGTGATAGTTACCCGTCCGGGTATTTTTGGGCCTGAACCCCAGGAAATAGTGGACATTGTCTTTGAATCGCTGATATACAGGAAAATGGCTCACACAGCAGAAGATATTACCAGCTTTGTGCTGCATGAAATGGGCCTGGAAGAGGCAGTGGAACACGACGACCTGAAGCACGGCTTTGTGCTGGAATTTACTGAAAAACCAAAACTTGATCCTGAAGAAGTGGAAAGACGGGTAAAAGAAATCATAAAAGCTGATAGAAACATTCATTATTATGATGACCATCATATTAGAGTTGGTGGTAATATAATTAAGTGTACCGGCCCGCGGCTGCATGTGAGGCGGACCGGTGAAGTGGAAAACTTTAGGCTTCTTAAAGAGTACAAGTGGGACCCGGTTCATAAGCTGTATACCATAGCAGGATTGGTGGGACCCGTTCAGGAGGAAGAAACACCTGAACACCCCAACCAGTTTAGACTTATATCGGGTCATAGAAAGAGAGCGGCAAAAACCAAGTTTTAAGGAGGACTTTACCGGTGCAGAGAATAGACGGAAGAGATATGGATCAGATACGCCCTGTTAAAATAACCAGAAATTATATTAAACATCCTGAAGGCTCAGTGCTGATAGAAATGGGAGATACAAAGGTAATATGCAATGCAACAGTGGAGGATAGAGTTCCGTCATTTTTGAAGGGAACTGAAAAAGGGTGGGTAACTGCTGAGTATTCACTGCTGCCCCGGGCCACAAATGTTCGTACTGTGAGAGAGGCTGCTAAGGGAAAACAGAGCGGGCGAACCATGGAAATCCAACGCCTCATAGGGAGAGCTCTGCGTTCGGTGGTAGACCTGGAAGTGCTGGGCGAAAGAACCATCACCCTGGACTGTGATGTAATCCAGGCAGACGGGGGCACACGAACTGCTTCCATAACCGGGGCTTTTGTGGCGCTGGTGGATGCTTTAAATCACCTGGTTGAAAAGGGTGAAATAAGTTATATCCCGGTTAAAGATTTTCTGGCCGCTGTAAGTGTTGGCCGGGTAAACGGTGAAATTATACTGGACCTGTGCTATGAAGAAGATTCGGCTGCCGAAGTAGACATGAATATTGTAATGACAGGCAGCGGACAATTTGTAGAAATACAGGGAACGGGTGAGGAGTGTACCTTTACCCGTGAAGAGATGGAGAAAATGCTGGAATATGCCGCTGCCGGTATTGAGGAATTGATAAGCGCTCAAAAAGAGGCCCTGGGTGAGATTGCAGATCAGGTGGGAAAGGTGAGTGTTAATCTTGTTCAAACTGGTACTGGCCAGCGGGAATAAAGGTAAGCTGGAGGAACTGCGCAGCCTGCTGGAGCCGTATGATATTACGGTATATTCACTGGCTCATTACCCCAATATGCCGGAAACGGTGGAAGATGGCAGCAGCTTTTTAGAAAATGCCATTAAAAAAGCCAAGGAGGCAGCTGCATATACGGGTTTACCGGCCCTGGCCGATGATTCCGGCCTGGAAGTTGACTGCCTAAACGGCCAACCCGGAGTAATGTCTGCACGATTTGCCGGTCCTGGGAAAGATGATGCTGCCAATAATAAAAAGCTGCTGCAGTTAATGAAAGATGTATCCTGGGAGAAGCGCACTGCCAGGTTCCGGTGCGTAATAGCTGTATGCACCCCGGAAGGGGAGCTGTACACCAGTGAGGGCTCATGTGAGGGATATATCCTGCATGAGCCAAGGGGCACCGGTGGATTCGGATACGATCCCCTGTTCTACATTCCTGAATATGATAAGACATTTGCGGAACTGGAGATGAGTGAAAAAAATAAAATCAGTCACCGGGGCAGGGCGCTTCAGGGGGCAGTAAAAATACTGGCCAAAATGGCAGGCAGGGAAGAGTGATAAAGTGCGAATAGGTGTACTGAGCGACACCCATGGCAACCTGGAGGCTGCCAGGATTGCACTTACCTGCATGGGTGAAATAGATCTGCTTTTACATGCCGGTGACCATTTCAAAGACGCTCATCAACTGGCCAAGAGTAAAGAACTTTTGGTCTGTGCGGTGGTGGGAAACTGCGACTGGGATATGCAGGAACCGGAAGATTTATTAATAGATGCAGCAGGGAAAAAAATTTGGCTTACTCACGGGCACAAATATAACGTTAAGTTTTCGCACCACATGCTGGTAAAAAAGGCACTGCAGCATAAAATTGATGTGGTGGTCTACGGCCACACGCATATTCCGGTTATCGAAGAACAGGAAGGGATATTGATATTCAACCCGGGCAGTGCATCCCGGCCCAGGGGCAGCAGGGGCCCAACATATGGGATGCTGGTAATAGATAACCAGCAGGTAATACCTTACCTGTATGACTTGTAAAAATAAACAGTTGCAATCTCATGCGGATTGTGTTAAATTATTATTGCTGGTCGGGGGAAAATCAAAATTTCCCTTGACCAGAACAGGAAATTGAGTTATAATAATTGATGCGTCAAGTTAATAAAGCTTTTTACAAGCGGGTGTAGCTCAATGGTAGAGCACCGGCCTTCCAAGCCGGGTACGTGGGTTCGATTCCCATCACCCGCTCCATTTTTTATAATAAAAAGTCTGCCGCTAGGGCAGACTTTAAAATTTCTTCAAATTATGTTGATAAAGCTTTCTGCTGCTTTTCTTTTTTTGCTTTTTGCTGGCAGGGGCCAGTTAAATATGCGGGCCAGCTTACCGTAAACCCAGTAGGATTCCTTTGTTAAAAGGGGCCCTAAAATGGCTAGTATTAATACATAAAGAGCAGAAAATGGTTCGATGCTCACTTCCGCATCATCTAACGTTACTACAGATACGATTTCTTCGGGATCTTCTTCATCAAAATGATGAATTTCACGCCTGCCATCATCATGCAGTACAATAACAAATTTACCTCTACTGTTTGGATTTACTTCAAACTTTTTGCCGATACCGGGAAGGTCAGTTTCTTTTATGAAAGACATATACATCCTTCTTAGTTTTTGTTGTAATATTCTACTATTTTAATCCTGCAAGCACAAGCATGTGTAATGGCAAATATTATTTAGATAAAAGTGAACTACCCCTCTCTTCGCTTCGCTCAGGAAGGGGCTTCCTGGACGAAACGAATTCGTGGGTTTCCTGCTTCATCATAACCCTGCCGGGTTAGCTCCACAGGCGTAACTTTCCGTGGTTCCCACGGTAGGGAAGCTATTATGCCGCTTCCAAGGCTCTTTTTAGTATATTCCGGGCTGCATTTACGTCTCGGTCAAGCACCAGACCGCAGTGAGGGCACCGGTGCACCCTAACAGATAAGTCTTTAGGTACAGTTTTCCCACATTGGCTGCATTCCTGCGAAGTACCGGAGGGATTTACCTTGACTACTCTGCTGCCAGCCTCTTCCGCTTTGTAGCAGAGCATAGCCAAGAACTCACTCCAGCCTGCGTCGGAAATGCTTTTGGCCAGGTGGCGGTTTTTCACCATACCTTTTACGTTGAGATCTTCAACGGCAATAAGCCCGTAGGCGTTTACCAGCTTACGAGATTCTTTATGCAAAAAATCCCTGCGCTGGTTGTGAACTTTAGTATGCAGCCCAGCAAGTTTTTGCCTTGCTTTTTCCCGGTTGCGGGAGCCTTTCTGTTTCCGGGAAAGGCTGCGCTGGGCATGTTTGAGCCGTTTTTCGGTTTTTCTGAGATACCTGGGATTTTCAATGGTGCAGCCGTCAGACAGCGCTGCGAATTTCTCCAGGCCCACGTCCAGGCCCGCGGCAGTACCAGGGAGTGTTTCTAGCTGCTTGAGTTCAGTTTCCACAGCGAGGACAGCGTGCCATTTCCCGGTGCTGCCCCGCTTTATATTGACGGTCTTAACAGTGCACGGTATATACCGGTGCAGCTTTATTTTAACCAATCCGATCTTGGATAGTTTGAGCTTACCGTTCTGGAAAGAAACACCTAAACCGTCCCCAAACTGGGTGAAGGTGAGGGACTTGTACCGGCCCTTACCCTTGAACCTGGGGTAGCCGGGAGTTTCCCCGTTTTTTACCCGGCGGAAGAAACCAGAGGAGGCCCTTACCACCCGAAACAGCACTTCCTGGGCTACCTGGGAATGAACTTCTTTGAAAAAGTCGTTTTCCTTTTTGGCTTCCTTGAGCCAAACCTGCTGTTCTTTCCGGGTGACTGAACGTTTTTCCTTTTCCCATGCTTCTTTGCGTTGAGCTAGGGCTGTATTGTATATCCGGCGGCAGGTTTCCAGCCAGCGCAGGAGTTTGCGCTCCTGTTCTTTGTTGGGGTAGATGCGGAACTTGTAGTTACGGATTACCCTGGGATTGAACGTATCGTTTAACATCCTCAAGCTTCACCTCACCCACGGTGGACAAAAAATAACTGGGAGACCAGAAATGACCGCCCCACAGCTGCTTTTTTACTTCCGGGAAATCCCGGAAAATCAGTCTAGCAGTTACTGATTTCAAGGAGTTGATAAACTTGGATAGCCGAATTTGTGGTTTGGAAGAAAAGATAATATGAATATGATCTTGATCGGTCTTCTGCTCGATTATCTGCACGTCAAACTTTTCAGCAACGCTTTTGTTTGCTTTCTTCAGGTATTCCGATACTTCTGTCGTAAGCACCTTGCGTCGATACTTGACACAGCAAATGTAGTGGAATCAAAGGGAATATACAGCATGGCAACCTTTGTCCAATTGGTATTTCATAGCTTTATTCTATAGGAGAAACCAATGCAAAACAATATTTCTTGAAAAACATGGCCCGCCTTTCATCCCCGCCCTTCGCAAGCTCAGGACGGGGACTTCCCGGCGGGATAATTAAATTTACTTTACTAAACAAAACTTTATTGAAAATTCATGTCGAAGATTAGTACAATAGAACTTAATAATAAATTGGTAATTCTTTCAGGGGTTTAGTCATGATCTATATTCTTTAACTAATTAAGCAGACTACTACAATAAG
>JACDOL010000048.1 GCA_017656165.1 Desulfotomaculum sp. | reverse complement strand
TTTGTATCACTGCCGTTAACCATAGAAGAATGAAATTCATTTATACCGGCGCGCATCATTTTAACGGCGTTGTGGCTGGCCCTAATGACGCTGCTTATATGACTTAGACGTTCTTCAAAATCACTGTTAGTACCCAGTATAAGCAGTATCAGTATTAGAAACAATGTATAAGCATTAGGTTCAAGTAGTCTTCTATCTTCAGTTTCGTCATAAATGTTCATGCTGTAACCTCCTCTCCATAATAATAAAATCTTAGTTATTTAGTTTACGTATTGCCCAAGGATATTGTTACTGCTGAAACTGTTTGCTCTAAACGTAAGTAATAAAGTTTTTAATTAATGTAACAACAAGTGTTATCTTAACGTATCTTAAACAATAAGACGGTATTGGAGGCCTAATAAGGAAAGGAGGGCTGATCGGTTATGACTGAATATGTAAAACAGAAAATTTCCTCCGGATTCTTTAATGTATTCACAGTTTGCATTTGCCTGGCGCTGTTGGTCTTGGCTGCGGTGCTGTTATGTTTAGATACTATATCAACAGGGATTTTTTGTTTTTTAGTACTGTTGGCGCTGTTGATATTTATATTTTTTTAAATTTTCTTAGATAAAAGTTATAGTCTTTTGTAACAGAAAATGGAACTCTCTCATATTGTATGATTAGAACGGATCCCGGGATTTCGTTCAATACATTAAGTTTAGTATAAGGAGGAATTTGAATGGCAAACGTAGTTGAAGCCGCAAAAGAATTGGGCTTAGGTGGCAAATACGATGCATATTCACTGGTTAAGTGTTGCTGCTTATTTTTGGTAGGGGCTTTCATTGGTGTGGGTTTGGCTTTCTGTGGAATTCTGCCGTTCCACCTGTTAGGCGTATGGATTTTCTTAATGGTTGTTCTCATCTGCTGTTGTCTCGGTGGGTACTTTGGCTGTTAAGTAATGTGGTAATTAACCCGGCAAGGGCTACACTGTTGTGTAGCCCTTTAACACAAACTTAAGGGCCGTACGGGAAGGAGTGAATAGGATGGGTTCAAACCCGGCCAAAGTAGAGGATACTTTAGAAAAACTAGTAAACAGAATAGAGAGTTATCAGAGAGAGAAAACTTATGATTTACAGCAGGCATCTGCTCTTTACAAAAGATTGGATAAACTTGTTCAAACCATGACCAGGCTGGAAAGAGAGAGAAGTGAAGAAGCAAAAATGGCAGAAAAAATAGAAGAAATGACCAAGTATATAGACAAGGCTATGAAACAGCACCACAGAAAAGAGAAACAGGTTGAATTTGAAGAAACGCTGCGCAGAATATTAAATGGTGCTAAGATAACAGGGAAAGTCATTGAAACAGTAGCCAGCAGTGCAGATGTAATGTTTGAATCTATTGCCCGTTTAATAAAAGATGATTATAAAGGAAGCAGTACCAAAAAAAAGAAGAATGAGGATTTTGACCTGGCAAGTATTTTGAAACCGCTTAATTCCCTGATACAGAGCTTTTCATCTGTAGGATCCGGTAGTTCCGAAAGCGGTTACAGTGCCGACAGCAGAGAAGATGGTAAAAGAGATGAAAAAAATGATACTACCAGCCCTGAATAGTATAAGAGTGCAGGCAGTGAATTTTATCTTATTTGGGGCACCGATCTTTAGCCGAGACGGCATAGTTCCCCTAAGTGATCTGGGGCTTATATATTTGAGCGCTGCCTGAATATTTTTGCCAAAAAGAAAACCAATTAAAAATGCAGTTGTAAATGAGCTTATTAAAAAGGCAAATTACGGGTAGCCTTTTTTAAGCAGAATTGACGGCCTTTAGGCTGAGAAAAGAACATACAATGGGGCCCATGTTGCCGGAACTATAGCCGCTGGAGATAATAAATGGCGTTATCGGTGTTGCCCCTAAGTTTATCTATTAAATTTATTATGAACAACAGTAAAGAGGGCTCGCTGGTGAATATATAATAATTATGTTTCTTAATTTTATACTGTCCTAAGTGATTTTTTCCGCGGGGTAACACTTGGGATTTTTTTTGTTTAGGGAAATTTATGCTTTTTTAGATTTGGAGATTTGTGAATAACAGCTAGCCAAGGTATTTACCGTAGAATTTTGTTCAAGTATATGTGCCGGCGTGTTTTCGGAGTGTAAATACCTTGGCGCTTATAAGAACGAAGGTTTTTTTATTTTTATATTCGCTCTAGAATAATTTATCGGGCATATGAAGAAAATAAATTCATACTGATATTGTTTTTTTGGAGGTGGAAGTAATTGGCGCGGGAAATTTTCAGAGTGGGCGGATTATTCAAGCATGAAGATAAAGAGGAAATAGAAACTTATATAGGCCAAATAGACGGGGTGCAAAAAGTGCAGGCAGATCTTAAGCATAAAACAGTAACCATAAACTACAGTCCATCGGTTGTACAGTCAGAATGGCTGGCAGAAACTTTAGCATCTTTAGGACATGATACCACTGTTTTAGAAGATTAAATGATTCTAAAGTAAACCGGCACCATTAAAAGTAAGGTGCCGGTAATTATTATTTAACATGATATTAGGGGGTAAAGTATGGGAGGTAAAGCTCTAGCCCTTATAATTGCTGCATTTTCCGGTTTAACAATGGCTCTGCAGGGCTCGTTAAATTCTGCACTGGGGAAAATTATTGGATTATTAGAAGCTACTTTTGTGGTACATATTGTTGGTGCAATTATTACTGCTGTAATGATTTTAGTTTTTAAGATGGGTGATACTAACTTAGTTAAATTTTTTTCTGCACCCTGGTATATTTATTTAGGGGGGCTTCTTAGTGTGGTCATAGTTTATGCTGTGGCCCGGAGTATACCTGTAGTTGGTGTTGCGCCTGCTACTACAGCTATAATAGTTGGTCAGATTCTTACTGCAGGTTTAATTGATCACCTGGGTTTATTTGGGCTCAACCGTATTCCATTTACATGGCACCGGGTACTGGGCGGTCTATTATTGGCCGGGGGTGCGTGGCTGATATTGTTTAGAGAGTAACAAATCCAGGATAAATTCCTGGATTTGTATTAGTGGCGGTGATAAGACCAAAGTTTTTGTTCTTATTTAGGTATAAATATTTTTTGTCCCGGGTAGAGCCAGTTGGGGTTTTCAAGACTATTTGCTTCCACCAGAAGCTGTACCGGAAGCCCAAAGCTTCTGGCTATTGACCACAAAGTATCACCAGGTCTGACGGTATATTTAAATCCTTCCGGGGAGTCCATGGTACCCTCTTGGTTTTCCGAAGGTGTTTTGTCCTCTTCTTTTTGTTCTGCCGGTTCATATTCTTCATGCTGTTCGTTATAGGTGTCCCCAGGCGTTAAGTCTGTTTCCTTTTCCGGAGGCTCAAATTGAAGGCCGGCTTCCGGGTAATGTTGATCTTTTTTCAGGGGTTCATTCAAAGGTTCACTGTATTCTGCTGCGTCGGTGACTACCACAGGGGTACCTATATTTACCATTGGGAAAAGTTCTTCTATATCCTCGTTATACATCCGTATACACCCGTTTGAAACAGTTTTCCCAATAGATGAGGGCTTGTTGGTACCGTGAATGCCATAATGCCCGTTGGGTATAGACAATCCCATCCACCGGGTGCCAAGGGCCCCACCCGGGTGTAGAATTTTAGTAACAATTTTATATTGACCAGTAGGGGTAGGGGTGGTGGATTTCCCCACGGCTATTGGATACGTTTTTACTATTTTTCTTCCCTGATACAAAGATATTTTTTTTGTGGTTGTATTAACAATTATGAATTTACTGGCTCTTATTTTTTTAACAAACACTTTTTTCCCTCCTTAATCAGTTAAGGTTAACTTGATGGGCAGCTTTCAAATTGAGGGCTCTTTTTAGAATATATGTGGATGGGGGCAAAAAATTCCTCAAGATTTAAATTTAGATAATTACATTACCTGGCGGTATATAATAAATGGCAGGAATTTAATGTTATTACAGCCAAATTATCTTAGTGGAAATATTTTTTAGGAGGTAAAAAATTGAAATTAAAACTTGCAGCCCATGCTAAAATAAACCTAACACTAAAGGTCTTAGGGAAAAGAAATGATGGTTATCATGAGTTAGAAACAATAATGCAAAGTTTGGAACTGCATGATGATATATATATTGAGCAGCGCGGTGAAGGCATTCAGCTTAAAGTTGACGGTGATGCCCCACCAGGGCAGGATAACCTTGTCTACCGGGCTGCAGCAGTGATTAAAGAATATACCAACAGCAGAAAAGGGTGCTGCATTTATTTAGTTAAAAGAATACCAATGGCTGCTGGGCTGGCAGGTGGTTCTGCAGATGCCGCAGCTGTCTTAGTGGGATTAAATAAATTGTGGGAGTTGGGATTGAACAAAGGGGAACTTTTAAAACTGGCTGAAAAATTGGGAGCAGATGTTCCTTTCTGCTTAATAGGGGGAACTGCACTGGCCAGGGGAAAAGGTGAAATATTGACATCTCTGCCTAAAGCTCCCCGGATGGGTGTGGTACTGGTCAAACCTTCCTTTGGGGTATCTACAGCCGAAGTATTCCGCAGTTTTTCAGGTGCTGCTTTAGACAAGAGTCCGGATACAGGGGCAATGATATCAGCAATTAAAGAAGGAGATGTTAAAGGTATAGCTGAAAATCTAGGTAATGACCTGGAAAGTGTTACAATGGCGATGTATCCCCAATTACAAGAAATTAAAAAACAGCTTAAAGATGCTGGAGCTTTGGGGGTTCTAATGTCAGGCAGCGGGCCAACTGTTTTCGGACTTGCCAAAACAGTAAAAGAGGCCCAGGAAATTGCTGCTCAATTTAAAATACCGGATGGCCAAATAATATCTACTGCCACTCTTTAGATAACTTGAGAATAAGTAAATAAGCGTGATTGCTGTCAGCTAACAGTAATAATTTAAAATGAAGGAAATTTCTTATTTTATGTAATAATACTAGTTTAAATAATTGGTAAGGAGGATATATTTTAAAAATGAAACAAGAACCTCGTTTAGTACCTATAAAGCTTGATAATTATAAACCATTGAGGGAAATAGTTTTTGAAACTCTCAGGGATGCCATAATAAATGGTAAGCTTAAGCCGGGTGAGAGGCTGATGGAAATACAGCTGGCTGAAGAAATGGGGGTCAGTCGTACACCGGTTCGTGAGGCCATCAGGAAACTGGAACTGGAAGGCCTGGTGGTTATGGTTCCCCGTAAGGGTGCTTATGTGGCCGGTATATCCATGAAGGATATTGTAGATGTTTTTGAGGTTCGAGCGGCCCTAGATGCACTGGCTGCCAGGTTGGCTGCGGAAAGAATTACAGATGATGAGCTGGACCAGTTGGAAAAATCAATTGTATCCATACATGAAGTCTCGGATGGAAAAAATATCGAAGAGGTTGTGGCCAGGGACACCGGCTTTCACGAAATAATATATAAAGCCAGCCGAAATGAAAAACTGATACAAATCATTACCCATCTAAAGGAACAGCTGCAGCGTTTTCGCGCCACATCACTGGCACTGCCTGGACGTACTAAAGAAGCAGTTGAAGAACATAAGCAAATTGTTGAAGCCTTATCAGAAAGAGATGCGGAACTGGCGGCCCAACTGGCATACCAGCATATTGAAAACGCTGAAAACAGCATGCTTAGTGCAATTAAAAAGCAGAAGGAGTCGGAAAATTGATGATAGATGCTTTGGTGCTGGCTGGCAGTCCTAACAACGGGCTGCTAAAAGAGTGCAGCAGTGCCAAGTTTGAGGCTTTAATCCCCATTGGCAGCCGGGCCATGGTGGAATACGTTATAGATGCCTTGGCTAAAAGTAAAAATATAAGAAATATAGTGGTGGTGGGTCCAGAAGAACTGTCTGATTACCTATCCTTTAATAACGTTAAGGTAATTAAATCTCAAAATGACCTTATTAAAAATATTTCTCTTGGTTTTAAAAATTTAACAGATGCTGAGCGGGTTCTGGTAGCTACTTCAGATATTCCGTTTGTTACCACTGAGATAGTGGACAATTTTATAGGATTATGTGGGAAATGTGAAAAGGACTTATATTTTCCCGTGGTTCCCAAGGAAGCGGTAAAAAGAAGATTTCCCCAGGTAGAGAGAACTTTTGTAAAACTAAAAGATGGAACTTATACCGGTGGGAATATTTTTCTAGTCAATCCCCTTGTGGTACCCAAATCCCTCAGGAACGGTCAAAGATTTATAGAGATGAGAAAGAGCCCGTTAAAACTCTGCCGGCTGCTGGGAGCCAGCTTTGTTTTTAAGTTTTTAACCCGCAGGCTGACGCTTCGCCAGGCAGAACAGAAGGTTTCAGAGCTCTTGGGAATTAAGGGGCAGGCAGTGGTATGCACCTTTCCTGAAGTAGGTGTAGATATTGATAAACCCAGTGATCTTTCCCTTGCTGTACAGACAATGAGATAGATATTATACATATTAATTGGAAGTCAAAGGAATATTTTTCTAAAAAATTTGAAAAAGAAGGAAGGAATTAACTTAACAATGCAGAACATTTCAACTTAACAAAATATTATTACTTCATTGTTTAAAGGGAAGGTGGTGAAGAAATATGCAAGTGACAGATGTAAGGATTCGTAAAATTCTTCCCGATGGCAAAATGAAAGCAATTGTTTCAGTTACATTAAACGACATGTTTGTAGTTCACAACGTAAAAGTGGTAGAAGGACAAAATGGACTTTTTGTTGCCATGCCGAGCAGTAAAACACCCAGTGGTGAGTACAGGGACATAGCACATCCAATTAACTCTCAGGCCAGGGAAATAATACAATCCGCTGTATTAGATGCATATAGTTCTGCATTGAATTCACAGGCAATATAATAATAAAACATTAATTTAAAATCAAAGGGAGCACAGGCTCCCTTTTAATTTTTGTAGGGTATGTTGTATAATGTTAGAGTGTCAAAATATAGAGGAATACTGTATTCAATGTTGAATGTTATAATATGCTAAACCAATGTTTAATAATTTAAATTTAACTTAAAGGGGGTTCCCCGAAATGCGGCTTGCAGCAGTAATATTAGCAGCAGGAAAAGGTACCAGGATGAAGTCAAAACTGCCAAAAGTACTGCACCAGGTGGGTGGCAAGCCGATGTTAGGACATGTGCTGGATGCAGTAAAAAAGGCCGGGGTGGAAAAAACCGTTGTGGTAGCAGGTTTCGGTGCAGATAAGGTAGAATCATACGTTGGAGATTCTGCAGAGGTGGTATACCAAGAACAACAGCTGGGTACGGCGCATGCACTTTTGCAGGCTGCCGGGGTTTTGCAGACCTTTCCTGGTAATGTTCTTGTATTGTGCGGAGACACGCCGCTTATAACTCCAGAAACCCTGTCACAACTGGTAAAATGTCACCAGGATAAAAATGCATCTGCCACTGTTCTGACAGCAAAAATGCAGGATCCAACCGGTTACGGGCGGGTAATCCGGGATGATCAAGGTAGAGTTAAACGTATTGTCGAGCAAAAAGACGGCACACCTGAGGAACTGGCTGTAAAGGAAATAAATACAGGCTTTTATTGTTTTGCTGTACCAGGCTTATTTGAAGCCTTGCTGCAAATATCCTCGGAGAATGCCCAGGGCGAGTATTACTTGACAGATATAATTGAACTTTATAACCGCCAGGGGAAAATAACAGCTGCAGCTGTTTGCGATGATCCTGTTGAAGTAATGGGAGTTAACAACCGCAGGCAGCTGGCTGCTGCAGAAAAAGAACTGCGCAGCCGCGTTCTTAACCGCCTGATGGATGAAGGGGTTACTATAATTGATCCTGCAACCACCTATGTGGATAGTTCAGCAACAGTTGAACCAGACACAGTGATATATCCTGGTTCTATAATTGAAGGGAATGCGAAAATAAGTTCAGGCTGCTGTATCGGTCCGAGTACGCGCATTGTTAACAGTATTATTGGTGCTGGTTGTAAGATACAGTATTCGGTTGTTATGGACAGTGAGATTGGACCGGACTGCAGTATTGGACCTTATGCCTATATCCGTCCGGGATGCAGGCTGGGTAAGGCTGTAAAAATAGGAGACTTTGTTGAGATTAAAAAATCAGTTGTTGGTGATAAGAGTAAAATTCCCCATTTATCCTACATAGGGGATACAATTATTGGCAATGATGTAAATGTTGGAGCCGGAACTATTACATGCAACTATGACGGTAAGCAAAAACACATCACTGAAATTGAAGACGGTGCCTTCATTGGCAGCAATACTAACCTCGTTGCCCCGGTGAAGGTGGGTGCCGGGGCGCTGATTGGTGCTGGTTCAACCATTACAAAAAATGTACCTGCTGGTGCATTGGGTGTGGCCAGGGGACGCCAGGTCATTAAGGAAAACTGGCGTAAACGCTAAATATTATTTAATGTAATAATTAAAGCATTAATTTTGGAGGTAAAGTAAATGTCTTCAGGAAACAAGCGGTTAAAAATTTTTACAGGAAATGCTAACAAAAAATTAGCTGAAGAAATTTGCCAGTATTTAGGAGTAAGCCTCGGGGATTCTAATGTGAGCAGGTTCAGCGACGGGGAGATAAGAGTAAGGATTAATGAAAGTGTCAGGGGCGCAGATGTTTTTATTATTCAACCTACCTGCACCCCGGTTAATGAGCACTTGATGGAGCTATTAGTGATGGTAGATGCTATCCGGCGTGCTTCGGCAAGGCGAATTACAGCAGTCATTCCCTATTACGGCTATGCCCGCCAGGATCGCAAAGCTAGAGCCAGGGATCCCATTACAGCCAAGCTGGTTGCTAACTTACTTTACGCCGCCGGGGCAAGACGGATAGTAACTATGGACCTTCACGCCGGTCAGATTCAGGGATTTTTTGATATTCCGGTAGATCACCTTCCAGGTGTACCTATACTGGCAGAATATTTTGCTCAAAACGAGCTGGACAACCTGGTGGTTGTTTCTCCGGATATTGGTGGTGTGACCAGAGCCCGTGACCTGGCGGAACGCCTGCATGTACCCCTGGCCATTATTGATAAGCGCCGGCCTGAACCTAACGTTGCCGAAGTAACTAATATCATTGGTAATATTAAAGGCAAGCGGGTCATTATGATTGACGACATTATTGATACTGCAGGTACTATTACCAAGGGTGCGGAAGCACTGTATGAGCGTGGGGCAAAAGAAATATATGCCTGCTGTACTCACCCGGTGCTGTCAGGACCTGCGGTAGAACGATTAAAGAATTCAGTTATTAAAGAACTGGTGGTAACCAACACCATTCATTTAACAGAGGACAAACTATTTGACCGGGTTAAAGTACTTTCTGTAGCTCCAATATTGGGAGAAGCAATTATCCGTATTCACGAGGACTTATCTGTTAGTAAACTTTTTAATTTTTAGTATTAAGCTGATAAGAGACTGGTATAACATAATATACCAGTCTCTTATATTTATACTGGAAATTATAAGTTTTCCACTTAGCCAAGGTATTCTTCTATTATTTGACTTTGTCTTTTTCTTTTCCTTGACGGTTATTATCATTTTCTGCGTCCAATGTAGAGAGTTTGTCATAACTGCGGTTGGTAAAACCGGTATAAAAATTATCAGGACGCGGCATTTTTATCACCCCCGGTGCATTTTCTTATAATATTTCACCGGCACCTGGGGTTTATTTATTGTTTTTTGTTTGGTATATCTGAATTGTCCTCTTGTTGTTCTTGGTCATCTTTTTGTTCTGTACCGGTATAAACTTTTTCGTTTTCAATGTTTTCCTGCTTAATGCCATCAGTATTATCAGTGCGTTGTTCTTTGCAAGAACTGCACTCGCACTGTTCAACATGTTCAGAATCTTTATTTCTTTCAGCTTTTATCTGCTCTAATCTTTTATTTAAACTTCCGGTAACTTCTTTAGCTCTAATTACTGTGCTTTCCCAAAGACTGCTGCCGGTGTCTTTAATGGCTTTCAATGTTTCCCATAACCCACCGTCAATTCTTATCAAATTTTCAGAGGCATCATTGGATGATACCAGTATTTTTTTTCCAATGGTTCGTACCAGTGAAATATCTAAGAAGGCTCGCCCGGACATAATACTATTGATAAAATTTCCTGATATTTCGAAGCCTGAAAGTGAACCGTCTTTAGTATCTATGTAATATTCTTCTACTACACCAAGCAGTGAACCGTTTTCAGCTACTACTTTGCAGCCAATCAGCGGGTGCTTGTCTCGAGCTAAATGAACGATTTCCGGTAAATTTGTTCCTTTTTTTGCACTGCTGCTTTTTTCTATTGTAATAGCATCGTCGCCAATGCTTGATACATTACTGTAGGGTATAAATTTTTGTTCTTTAAATATACCTTTTTTTTCTATAATTAATGCTGCCACAAATTTAGAAGCTGGATTAGCTACCAGTTCTTTAACTTTACCAATTTTTTTGCCTTCAGTTATACTTACCACCGGCAGCCCTATCAGCTGTTTGCTTTTTATCATTACATTATACCCCCTTACTATTCATGGGTTGATTAATTCATGTTATGCCTTCCTATAGTTTGATATGACCATTTTTAGGGAATAATGATAAAAATTAAATGTTTTCTGTTTAAGGAGGATTAAAAATATGGCTGATATTGATTTATACGCTGAAAAGCGCACAAAAGAAGGAAGGCATACAAGAAACCAACTGGCAAAAGAAGGGCGCATTCCCGGCGTTATGTACGGGAGAGAGGTAGGTTCTATGGCTTTAGCTGTTGATGCTGCAGAGCTGAAAAAAATTTTAAAAAATTTTGGCACCAGCAGTTTAATAAATCTAAAGTTTAAGGATGAAAAGAAGAATAATAATTATAAAGTAATGGTAAGGGATTTACAGCATGATCCGGTTCGCAATGAAATAATGCATGTGGATTTTCAAAAAATATCTATGGCTGATAAGATTAAAACCAGCGCAAAAATTAAATTAACAGGTAAGCCTGATCTGCCAAGTGGTATGACAGTTCAGCAGCAGCAGCGCACTGTGGAAATTGAGTGTTTACCGTCAAAAATTCCTGGAGAAATTACAGTTGATATATCCGATATAAATGAAGGGGAAGTTTTACATGTGGGAGACCTTCAACCGCCGGAGGGAGTGAAAATAACGACTGATCCAGGGACTGTAATTGCTTCTGCAGCATATCTTAAAACCATTGAACCGGAAGAAACACCGGAAGAGATTAAAGATAAAGACGATGACGTTAAAGAGGATGGTAACGAAGGAGAAGGTTTTAAGCAGGCTTAAATTATTAACTCCAGTTGTCAATTTTTTATACCCCGGGTAAAATGATGAAGGGAAAATGACAATCTGGAGGTAATAAAAATGAAAATGATTGTGGGGTTAGGCAATCCTGGCCCAGAATACAGTAAAACCCGTCATAACGTTGGCTTCATGGTATTAGACAAGTTGGCGGGGAATTTAAATACTGCTGTTAATAAAAATAAATTTAAAGCTTTAATGGGAGAAGCAGAAGTAAATGACGAAAAGGTACTGCTAATAAAACCACAGACGTATATGAACCTCAGTGGTGAAGCGGTGGGCAGGTTAGCCCAGTGGTACAAGATATCGCCACAGGATGTGGTGGTGATTTATGACGATATGGATCTTCCCCTGGGAAAAATGCGCATCCGGCTAAAGGGAAGTTCTGGTGGACATAATGGAATGAAATCAATCATAGCTCACCTGGGAACTGAAAATTTTCCCCGCATACGTATTGGTATAGGCAGAGGAACAGAAAGCATAAAGCACGTTTTGAGTAATTTTACTAAAGATGAAATGAAGCAGGTGGAAGAAGTGCTTAACAATGCAGTAGAAGCCGTGATAACCATGCTTAACAAGGATATTAATACAGCTATGAATAAATATAACGGTTAAACTGGTGGAGATATGAAATATTTTTTAATTAGTTTTGAGAGCAGTTTTAAACAATTATTTTTTGCACCTTGGCTCTCGCCGGGTTCATTACTTGGCGTGAGCCAAGCTTTTTTTACGGGAGCAGCGGCTGCAGGCATATCATGGTTTATTAATGGTAAACTTCTAAAAATATATAAAAATAAAGCGGTAATATATTTTGGCCCCGCTGTAGAGGAAGTGCTGAAGAGCGGTCTGCCAGTTTTATTGGATGCATCAATATTTCTAACACATGCTTCTTTTGGGTTTGTGGAAGCGGTATGGGAGTTTAAAACCTATGGCAGTACAAAATTGGCACCATTGGGGGCAGCTTTTTCACATATATTTTTGGGGTTTGCTGCCCAGGTAATATTTAATAATTTGGGAATACTGCCTGCTGTAGCAGCTGCCAGCGGAATCCATATACTATGGAATTTTTTCATTATGCATAAATTAAAATAAGAGAAATAAAATTACTAAAAACTAATTTCAAAACATAAATGATGAATAATTAAGAAAATACTGAAAATATTGACTTAAACAACAATTTGTGTTAAAGTGATATTAATTAATAAATAGATAGGCTAATTATTTGTGAAAGTTATTATAAATAACTTCAGTGACAACACCCTCTATTACCGCTTTAAATCCTAAAATTTTTATCACTTCCTAAAACTTCAAAATTATTACTCCCAGTTATAAAACAACCATTGTTCAGCTTATATAACTCCTTCTAATAAGCCTGGAAATTAGTTAATTATTTAGATCAATAAGTTTCGCAAAAATATTAATATACAAAAAATTTAAATATTTTGTCTTTGTAAACGGTTAAGCATATACCGTTTATAAATAAAACCGTACTATAAACGGTGGATAGAAAGGAGGAATGCAGATGCCTGAACCAAAAGTTAAGGACCAGGAAGAATATCGAGGAGGACTAACAGCAGATTTTAGTCCTGGGGAGGACATTGAAGCCCCGGAAGCTTGGGAAGCATGGGAAACAAAGCTTGTTTTGTACAGTTTAGGTATAGGAATAGGTGTCCTTATAATTGGCGGATTGTTAATCAACCAAACAATACTCAGGTGATGTGCCGGGAGTGTGAAAATATGAAAACAGATATGGAAATGATTATTACCCATGACGGGATAAAATGGATTGCATACAATGGGGAATTTGCTGTCAGTGGCAGTTCGCTGGCGGAGATGGAAGAGAATTTGGAAAAGAAAGTGGCGGAAAGCGGTAAGTTTAAGAAAGGTTCAAGAATTACAGTGTTTATGGGCTTTGACTATAACACTATTCCCACGTGGATAAGGCAGTATGCTGGGCATTATTTTAACAGGTATTATTCAATTGAAGTTTAGTTACGGTGCCGAGGGGGGATATAATGGCAAGTGTAAATAGGAAATGGTATTCCGGCATGCTCACCCAGGAAGACTGGTGGGCGGTTTGGCTGGGACTTATAATGTTTTTTGCAGGATTACTTTCCGTTACAGGTGTAGACCTAGTCGGCTGGATGGCCAAAACTCATACCTGGGTGAATCCCGCAGATGGTCTTTCAGCGTCCGGTAAAGCCTATAAAGATATGCACCCGCTGGCTTCACTGCTGGTAACGTATATTGTATTTACTGTTCTCACTACAACCGGTGCTTATTTCATGAAATTGGATGTTAAAAAATTCTTCTACGGCTGGACTGTTATCTTTGCTATCACCTGGGCCTGCTGGTATGTTGGCCATGAAGCGCACTTTAAGGCTGTTCCTCAGGAATGGGATAAGTATGGTATCACCTGGGGATTAGCGCTTGGTAGTGGTTTTTCATACATCCTTGCCCTGGCGGTTGGGTTGTTCATAGGTAACGTTACTAAGGGGTTTGCAAAAACCCTTTATGAAGCAGCTAAACCGGAATGGTACATTAAAACGGCCATTGTTTTTTTAGGAATTAAGGTAGGATTAATGACCATGCAGGCTGCAGGGTTTACCTTTGAGCTGGCGCTGGCCGGTATGGCAGCCACTTTCGTGGCCTACATGCTGTTTTGGCCAATAGTATATGCCCTGGGCAGAAAAGCATTTAAGCTGCCGCGCCAGTGGGCAGCAACACTGGCATCCGGTATATCTATATGCGGTGTTTCTGCGGCAGTGGCTACAGCTGGTGCAATAAGAGCTAGGCCAATTATTCCTGTTATGGTTTCCATGCTAATTGTAATATTTGCCATGATTGAGCTTCTTATTTTGCCGCCCTTCTATACAGCAACCCTGGATCACGAACCAATTGTTGCTGGTGCTGCCATGGGTATGACAGTAAAAACCGACGGTGCTGATGCAGCAGCTGGGGCAGTATTGGACGAAATGATGAGGGCCAAGGCAGCTGCAGGTGGTGTAATGTTTGAAGAAGGTTGGATATTAACATCGGCGGTAATGACTAAAATA
Organism: Desulfotomaculum sp.; assembly: GCA_017656165.1. GTDB lineage: Bacteria > Bacillota > Desulfotomaculia > Desulfotomaculales > Desulfohalotomaculaceae > Desulforadius. The sequence goes on along the minus strand of JACDOL010000048.1, from coordinate 722 downwards.
TGGATTGACATGTTTATTGGACTTTGGGCTTTTGTTTTAGCATTAATTTGGGTTTATAAAGTAGAACGTAAACCGGGACAGTTAACAGTGGGGAAATCAGAGATTTGGTTCCGTTTTCCCAAATTTGTACTGGGATACATTTTCACATGGCTTGTTTATGTAGGTATTGCATTATTCCTTCCTGACCTGGTCGAAGCTGCCGAGGTAGGGGCCAGTACTGTACAGAGTCCTATGCGGAAAATGATGTTCATGCTTACCTTTGTCAGTATTGGTGTTATCACCGATTTCAGTAAGCTGAAAGGTATGGGCAAGTTAGCACTGCTGTATGGCATTGCCCTGTTCTTAGTTATTGCACCCATTGCCCTGGTAGTATCTTATGTCTTCCACCACGGCATGCTTCCTCCAATTGCCGGTGGCTAATATTTTTCAGAAAGGCGGTCGTCTCTTTAAAGGCGGCCGCTTATTTACACTATCATAAATTTTAACGCAGAGGTATTTATCGAGAAAACGTTAGAGGTTTGATTTATCAAACCCAGCAGCCGGAGGAAAAGCGCCGGGAATGCTTGAGAAGTGAAGCGATTAGTTTCCCAGGTGCCCGGAGGCTTAAGCTTTGTTTCAAGTATATGTGCCGGTGTGTTTTCGGGGTGTATATACCTTGGTGGTGACAAGATCAACCTATTAGGAATGATTTATGCCAGAAATGCTAATAATACATATATATA
>JACDOL010000047.1 GCA_017656165.1 Desulfotomaculum sp. | reverse complement strand
ACTTTGCGAGAAATATTTAATTTTCCTGCTGTTGATTGTAGTATAACAAATAAGGAGTGTGAAAAATGCAGGTCTATATAATTTTAGGTTTAATATTTGCTTTGGCGGTAGCAGTTTTTGCCGTTCAGAATGCCACAGCGGTAGATATTAATTTTTTAGGCTGGAGTTTTTCCGACATATCACTGGTCCTTGTCATTTTAAGCAGTGCTGCTGGGGGAGCTTTGATTACCACTTTGTTTGGACTGCCAAAACAGCTTCGAACAATGATGAAAATGCGGGAACTGCTTGCCGAGAACCAGCGTTTAGCCAGGGAATTAAATGAACTAAAATCTGTCACTGGCAAAGAGGACAAAGAAACTAAACAGGAAAAAAAAGATACATGATATAACCAAAACTAATTTAAAGGGTGTTAAAAAGTTGGAAGGGACTTTTGTTGCTTTAGACCTGGAAACTACCGGCCCAGATCCATTAAAAGATAAAATAATTGAGGTGGGCATGGTAAAGATTGTAGATGGAAAAGAAACGGAAACCTATCACTCAATGATAAACCCAGGAGTAAGGCTGCCATTGAAAATAAAGCGTTTGACAGGCATAAGTGAGGAAATGCTGGTTGAAAAACCGGGCATAGAAGATGTCATTCATGAAATATCTAGTTTTATAGATAATTACCCTATAATTGGTCATAATGTAGAATTTGATAAAAATTTTATTTCAACGGCGATGGGAAGGTCGCTTAATCCCATTCCAAATACGGCATTTGATACTGTAGAATTAGCAAGAATAATAATGCCTGATGCTCCCAATCACCGCCTGGCAACACTATGCAGTTTATTAAATATTGAAATTCCGGTACAGCATAGGGCCCTGGAAGATGCTAGAGCTGCAGCGAACCTGGCTGTTGAACTGGTAGACCGGCTTTATGATCTTGAACTGCCTGTCTTTATGGATTTAGTTACCATGCTGGAAAAAGCTAATTCCCACTGGTACCCTTTAGTACAGCAGATTGCTCACAAAAGAAGCAGGGAATTTTCAACCCGTAAGATTACAAGCTTTAGCGGCCTTAAGCCTCCGCCGCAGCAATTTTATGAACTACTACTACATGACGAAAAAAATAATAAGTCTCCTGAGCCAATTAAAGAAGACGAAATAAACCAGTACCTGGGCAGTGATGGTTTGCTTGGGAAGGTAATACCTGACTTTGAACACCGCCCCCAGCAGTTAGCCATGGCCAGGGCTGTGGCCAGCGCAATGAATGAAGGTGTTTATTTGCTGGCGGAAGCGGGTACTGGTACTGGGAAAAGTATGGCCTATCTTCTTCCTGCGGTACTTTGGGCCAAGAAAAATAATCAGAAAATAGTTATTTCAACGCATACTATCAACCTGCAGGAACAGCTCTTAAACAAAGATGTCCCTCTATTACAGTCACTGCCGGGCATGGATTTTCGCGTCTGCCTGGTTAAAGGACGCAGCAATTACCTGTGCCTTAGACGCTGGTACAGCATTCTCAAGACAAAGGATTGTACTCCTGGTGAGGCTGTTTTTTATTCTCAGATTCTAGTCTGGCTGACAAAGACCTACACCGGTGATCGAAGTGAATTAAATTTTAGGAGAGAAGATTACGAGTATTGGAAAAACATATGTGCAGAAAGTGATGGCTGCCTTGGCAGAAAATGCGTTCATTATCGCAGGATGTGTTTTGTACAGAGGGCTAGGCGCCAGGCGGAAAACGCTGACATCATTATCGCCAATCATTCTGTAGTTCTTTCTAACGTGAATGTGGAAAACAAACTCCTTCCACATTATAAGGTATTGATAATAGATGAAGCACATCATTTAGAGGATACAGCCACTAGGCAGCTGGGAACAGAAGTAACCAGGATAGGAGTCCTGCAATGGTTGAACAGCGTGGCCAAGGTGTATAGAAAAATGCCGGCAAAATTAAATTCAGCGGAAAATCAAGAAAGGTGGCAGGAATCTATAAGTGAATTAAAAAAAATGCACCGGGAAGTCCATGAAGCAGCAGAAATATTTTTTGCAATGCTGGCTGACCACCTGGACTCAATAAAGAAAGACAGTGAACAATCAAGAATTGCGCTGCGCCTAAAATCTAATCCCGGTTTATCAAATATGCAGGTGGAAATAGAAAATTTAGTGCAGCGGATTAATAAATTATCTGCATACATCCAGGATGCTGCTGCAGACATAGAAACTTTAATGGGGGAAGAGAATGATCTTGCCCAGGAGGCTTTACTGGTGGCAGAAGCGGGGCTGGCATTGGCAGCTGATATATCGTTTGCCTGTGACTGTAATAATGATAAAACTGTACACTGGATTGAAGGAGAAGCTAATGATTACGGGTACAGGCACATATCACTGTTTGCTGCCCCAGTGAAGGCGGGAGAATTATTGCACCAGCTTTTGTACAGTAAAAAAAATTGTGTTGTTTTTGCTTCTGCTACGTTAACAGTAGAAGGATCTTTTAATCATTATATGGAGCGAAGCGGATTAGATTATGTGCATCCTGATAAATTAAAAACCCTGCAGGTTGATTCCCCTTTTACCTATGACCGGCAGAGTATGGTTTATGTAGTAAATGACCTGCCTGACCCCAATGATGATGATTACATTAACTCGCTGTCAGACGTTATTAAGGAAATTGCTGCATATTTTAAGGGAAGAACTTTAGTACTATTTACTTCTCATAAAGTACTAAAGAGTGTATATTGGCAGGTAAAACCTGGTTTAGAAGAGCAGGATATACTGCTTTTGGGGCATGATATAGATGGTGGAAGAACAAGACTGGTTGAGGAATTTAAAGAAAATGAGAAAGCAGTACTTTTTGGAGCTGCTAGTTTTTGGGAAGGGCTGGATATTCCCGGGGATGCCCTGTCATGTGTTGTACTGGTTAAACTTCCATTTTTGCCCCCGGACATACCGGTGGTGGAAGCAAGGATGGAAGCACTGGCCAGGGACAGAAAAAATGGCTTTCTGCATTTCAGCCTACCTGAAGCAGTTATTAAATTTAAACAGGGTTTTGGCCGTTTAGTAAGAACCAGCCGAGACCGGGGGGCAGTTGTTATATTAGATAAAAGGGTAATATACAAAAGATACGGACATAAATTTCTCAGTTCACTCCCGGTCAGCACCTATACACGCGGCAGCCGGCAGCAATTAGTTGAGTATTTAAAAAAATGGAACTACCAGGTAGAATAATTATTAACTAAATGTTAAAATAAAGAAGTATGCCATAATAGAAGGAGGATTTCACAGCAGTAAATGAGTAGGAAAGTATACCCCATTGCCCAGGAAGGCTGGCTTTACCTGGCTGTGCTGGCCGCTGTGGGTATTGTTTTTTATTTATTTAACCCGTATTTGGCGGTTTTTCCTTTGATATTATTTTTATTTGTAGCTTTTTTCTTTCGCAATCCCAAGCGTGTCATCCCCCAGGACCAAAATGCAGTAATATCTCCAGCTGACGGGGTAATTTTATCTGTTGATGAGGTGGAAGAAGAGAGATATATCAACGGGAAAGCTTTAAGAGTGACCATTTTTTTATCACTTTTTAATGTTCACATTAATCGGTCCCCGGTGGAAGGGGAAGTACAATACAGGTATTATAGGCCCGGAAGGTTTTTTCCCGCCTTTAAAGGACACGCTTCAGAATTGAACGAAAAGAGTTACCTTGGCATTAATACCGGTAGGTGGCGTGTTGTTGTTACACAAGTTACCGGTTTTATAGCCAGGCGTATAGTGTGCTGGGCAAATGTGGGAGACAAACTGAACCGTGGAGAAATATTCGGCTTAATTAAATTTGGCTCCTGTACAGAATTATTTTTGCCTTTAGAAACAGAACTTTTAGTTAAGCCCAAGGACAAAGTAAAGGGTGGCGAAACAATTATTGGGAGGCTCCCAGATGGACAGTAAGTACATTCCAAACATAATAACTGGCATTAATTTAACTACCGGGGTTTTATCACTGGTTATGCTGATGGCAGATAATTTTACTGGTGCTGCTGCTTTGGTACTGCTGGCAACTATTTTAGATAGTATGGACGGGAAAGTGGCCAGGCGGTTTGAGGTTTCTTCTGCATTTGGTAGAGAGCTGGATTCACTGGCTGATTTAGTAAGCTTTGGTGTAGCGCCTGCTTTACTTGTCTATGCAGTGACACTTGTATCTTTTGGTATTCCCGGCCTTTTAACCGCCCTTATCTTCGTCATTTGCGGAGCACTTAGATTGGCACGCTTTAATACCACAGCTTTTAACGGAAAATATGAAGGCATTCCTATTACTGCTGCCGGGGGATTAATGTCGTTGTTGATTCTGGTGGCTAGGGACTTAAATGGCTGTGTGTTTTTACTTCTCATGTTGACACTATCTTTTTTAATGATTAGTAGAATAACCGTTCCTAAATTTTAAAAATTTTAATTGTATACGCACAAATTACCCCTCTTAATAATATGATAAAGTAACCTATTCTTATAGAGGGGTGATAAGACTTGCGCGTGTATTATTTTAAACTGCCTAAATTTCTCCGTTCACTGTTAATGAAAATAATCAAGTAACAAATACATTTTTAAAAAAAAACAGGGCGGTTTTTGGCTGCCCTGTTTTTTTCGACAAAATAATTGCCCAAATAAGGAAGGTGATCAGCAGGCAGAGAAGATGTCCATTATAAGTGAATTAGTTGACGGGGTAGCACACGAGATAAAAAATCCCCTTACTACCACCAGGGGTATACTTCAACTGCTTAAGGAGAATCTGTCTGCTGATAACCTTACGCAAAGGCATATAAGTATGGCACTAAAAGAGACGGATAAGATAAATGATATTATTAAAGAATTAATGCTGTTATCGCAGCCTGCAAAACAAAATCTTACATTTACTCAAATTGAAAGTGTGCTGGATGAAGTTTCTCTGCTTATAGACAGTGATGCAGTATTTAACAACGTTACTGTAAAAAGAACTTATCAGCCGAACTTACCGCTGGCGGTTATGGATGTGAATCAAATGAAGAGGGTATTTTTAAATTTAGCTGTCAATGCCATTAATGCTATGCCCAATGGCGGAATACTAAATATTTCTGTGGCATAGGTTTAGGATTAACAATGTGCGAAAGATTAGTCAGCCAGCACGGAGGATATATCAATGTACAAAGTGAAGTCAACAAGGGCAGTATATTTACAGTTTATTTACCAATAGTAAATGAACTGCAGGCCATATCTTAAAGAATACATATTAGCAGAACAATAAATTATTTAGAACTTAATCCTACTCCCAGTATACCTCCTGCAGTGGCTGCAAACACTGACAGTAGTAATTTTGTAGTAAACCCAGTGATATAAAGATTTCCTGGCAGGAACAATCCTGCTATAAACCATACGAAGATAAAAAATAAAATGCCTACGCCAATACCATGATATAATCCTTTGACTCCTGCACGGTGAGATGCGGCCGCTCCGCCCGAGAAGGCACTAATACATAAAATGATACTTGCTGTCAATGGAAGGGTATTTTCAGATATACTGGTTAAAAAATATATCCCGCCGGCTAATATACTGAGAATAATTCCAACAATTACGGTAACTGCTGTACCATTTAAAATGGCCGATATACTGATAGTAGAATTCTGTCCATTGTTTGGCTCCTTTTTTATTGTCCGCACTATTTGCACCTCCTATAAATTATCAATATAACAATATGGGTTTATGTGATAAAATATGATTATAATGCACAGTAAAGGAGAAACAGTAAAGGAGAGTTAGTGTGAACAAAAAAATGACAGTGGCCTATAAAATTGGTGATTCATTGTATTTAAATATAACAAATCGCTGTACCAATAACTGTGTATTCTGCATCCGCCGTACTAAAAAAGGAATAGGTTATGATTTATGGCTTCCCCATGAGCCTAACCTGCAGGAACTGCTGGACCAAGTGGGTGACCCCAGCCGGTATAAGGAAATAGTATTCTGCGGGTACGGTGAACCCTTAATTAGACTGGAACTGGTTACAGCCGCTGCGGCTGAACTTAAAAAAAAGGGCGCTAAACAAATACGTGTTAATACCAATGGACATGCAAATTTAATTCACCAGAGAAACATAGTTCCTGAACTGACAGGATTAATAGATGTCATTTCCATAAGTCTCAATGCACATAATGCCAGCACGTATGCAGAACTCAGCAGTCCTTTAAATTACAGCCCGGATGAGGCTTACTCTGCGGTGTTGGAATTTACCCGTCACTGCAAAAAATATATACCAAAGGTAGTAGTAACGGTGGTTAAGTGGCCGGGGGTAGATATAGAAGCCTGCCGAAGCATTGCAGAAGAGCTGGGGGTTGAATTTAGAGTTCGAGAGTTTTACGGTAATGAATAACAATATTAGATCTAAAAAAAAGCAGGAGCACGTGCAGAGTGAAACGTGCCCCTAGAAGTTTTACTTTTCATCTACTTATTTTTGTGCTGAATTTCTTTTTCATGACTAAATTTACCAGGGTAGGTATGGTCGTTGGGATCTTCTGTGCCGTCTACGTTAACTGCTGTGGCAGATCCGGTAGGTTCACGTACAAAGGCACCGCCCCTGGCTGGATCTCCATCCAGTATTTTTCTTTTCTTTGACATTTTCCCCCCCTTACGTAATTTATTGATATTTTTTGCAGGTTAACGATAAAATAACAGTAAAATTTTAGCTGCTTAGGGTCCGGAGGAATATGAATATGAAAACTGCAACTGTAAAAGTAACTGGTATGAACTGCGCAGCATGTTCTGCAAGAATTGAACGGGTATTATCCAGGACAAAAGGCATTCAATCTGCAAAGGTTAACCTGGCACTGGAAAGGGCAGTAATAGAATATGACGAAACCATTATTAAAATACAAGAAATAATCGATAAAATAAGAAATTTAGGGTTTGAAGTGGATACAGAAAAACTTCAGCTCAGGGTAGCTGGTATGAGCTGTGCAGCTTGTTCAGCCCGGGTTGAACGGGGATTAAATAAAATGCAGGGGGTTATAAACGCGTCTGTAAACCTGGCAGCGGGAAAAGCGTCAGTTGAATTTGTACCCCTGGAAGTAACCCCGTCCGATATAAAGGCCAGAATTAAAAAATTGGGCTACCAGGCAGAAGACATAAATGAAGAAGAAGGAACAGATAGAGAAAAAGAACAGCGGAATAAAGAAATCAGTCAGCAGCGGCTGAATTTTATAGTTGCGGCAGTTTTTTCCGCACCTTTACTGCTTTATATGCTGGTAATGGTGTTTAAATTAGACAGTTTATTACCTATAGTAATTTTTAATCCCACGACACAATTTATATTTGCTTCAGTTGTTCAATTTGTACCCGGCTGGCACTTTTACCGGGACGCATACAGCAGTTTAAAAGGCGGCAGTGCCAACATGTCAGTTCTGGTGGCCATAGGTACCAGTGCTGCATATTTGTACAGTTCATTTGTAACCTTTTTTGGTGCCAGGTATGGACTGCATGAAGTGTACTTTGAGAGTTCAGCCATTATAATCACACTGGTACTGCTGGGTAAAATGCTGGAGTCACAGGCTAAAGGGCGCACATCTGAAGCTATTCGCAGGTTGATGGATCTCAGGGCTAAAACTGCCAGGGTAATTAGGAATGGCCAGGAAAAAGAAATTCCCATTGATGAAGTTAATATTGGAGATATTGTAGTAGTAAAACCGGGAGAAAAAATACCTGTGGACGGGATTGTTCTGGAGGGACAGTCTACTGTTGATGAATCCATGCTTACCGGGGAAAGTATACCAGTGGAGAAAAGTGTGGGAGATGAGGTGATTGGTGCCACCATTAATAAATTAGGCACCTTCAAATTTAAAGCAACTAAAGTGGGCAGGGAAACTGCACTGGCTCAAATAATAAAAATTGTTGAAGAAGCACAGGATCAAAAGGCCCCTGTACAGCGTATGGCCGATATAATTTCAGCTTATTTTGTCCCGGCTGTGGTAGCAGCTGCTTTGCTTACCTTTTTGGGGTGGTATTTTATTGCTGATGCTGGTAACTTCACCAGGGCTCTTATTAATTTTACAGCAGTGCTGGTTATTGCCTGCCCTTGTGCACTGGGATTGGCAACTCCTACTTCTATTATGGTGGGTACCGGCAAAGGGGCAGAGTATGGTATTCTAATTAAAGGCGGCGAGCACTTGGAAAACGCTCATCGATTAGATACCATTGTTCTTGATAAAACCGGGACAATTACCAGGGGCGAACCATCACTTACTGACGTAATACCAGTTTCCGGTATAACAAGCGAAGAACTTTTAAAACTTGCTGCCTCGGCTGAATATAATTCTGAGCACCCGCTGGCCAAAAGTATTGTAAACGCTGCTAAAGAAAAAGGTATGGATTTTTATAAAACCAACAATTTTCAAGCTGTGCCCGGCTATGGTATTACAGCCGAAATAAATGAGAAAAAGGTGGTAGTAGGTACTTCTAAACTGCTCAACGAGCAGGGCATCGATATATCCATCCTGGCAGGAAAAGCTGAAATGATGGAGAAACAAGGAAAGACAGCCATTTATGCAGCTGCTGGTGGGAAACTGCAGGGGATATTGGCAGTGTCTGATACAGTTAAAGATAATTCCAGGGAAGCAGTAGAAGAGTTAAAGAAAATGAATATTGAAGTATGGATGATTACCGGTGATAACCGCCGAACTGCAGAAGCCATTGCCGGGGAAGTGGGTATAACCAATGTTATGGCTGAGGTATTGCCGGAGCAGAAAGCGGAAAAGATAAAACAGCTGCAGGAAGAGAACCGTGTTGTAGGAATGGTAGGTGACGGTATAAATGACGCCCCGGCCCTGGCAGCGGCTGATGTTGGTTTTGCCATAGGCACAGGGACAGATGTGGCCATGGAAGCAGCAGACGTAACCCTTATCCGGGGGGACTTGATGGGTGTAGTAAATAGTATTAAACTTTCTAGGGCCACCATGAGAAACATTAAGCAGAATCTGTTCTGGGCTTTAATATATAATACGGTGGGTATACCGGTGGCTGCCTTGGGATTTCTAAGTCCCATTATTGCTGGAGCAGCAATGGCTTTTAGTTCAGTTTCAGTCGTTACAAATGCTTTGAGGCTTAGAAATATAAAATTGCAGGAGGGAGTTTAAGTGGCAATTACTGAAGAAAAAATAAAAGTTAACGGCATGTCCTGCGGTCACTGTACTGCTGCGGTAGAAAAAGCATTACGCGCTTTACCAGGAGTTGAGAAAGCAGCAGCAAACCTGGAAGAAAAAAGTGTTACAGTAACTTATGACCCGGGAAAAACTTCACGGGAGGGAATTATAAAGGCCATAGAAGAAGAAGGTTATGAAGTATACAGCTAATAATTTCTCATAAGCCCTACTGTCAATTTTAGCAGTAGGGCTTTTTTAATGCAGTCAAGGTATTCTACCGGAGAAAATAATAGCGGGCAAATTCAAAGAACAACAATGTGTTTATATTTTAAACACGGGTAGAATAATAACATGATGCTTAAAGGGGTAATATGATGATTCATCAAATGACAGAAAATGAGATACTACTGCTGGTTATTAAATACATAAAAGAGCAGAAAAAAGATGAACTGCAGAAAGTAATTAATTACCTGCAGCCGTATGATTTAGCAAAATTATATACCTCCCTGCCTCAAAAACATCATTATAAATTTATCCTGCTCCTTGAGCCAACTCAAGTGGCCAGGTTGATACAGGAACTTGATAGGGAAAAGCAGATAAAAATTTTACATATTTTGGGAGTAGAGAAGTCATCTTATGTAATGGATGTAATGGAAAATGATGACCTGGTGGATCTTCTTAATGATCTCTCAGTAGAAAAAATAGAAGAATTTCTTTCTTTAATGAAACAGGAAGAATCACAAACGGTAAAAAATCTGATGCGTTATCCTCCTGACACCGCAGGAGGCATCATGACCAACAGGTATGTGTGGATTCGCAATTACTATACTGTCCACGAAGCTGTAGCCAAGCTTAAATCATTTGCAAAAATTGCTGAAAACATTTACTACCTGTATGTGCTGGATGAGGAAAAGAAGCTTGTTGGCGTTGTTTCCTACAGGGATCTCCTTCTTGCTGATCCTGGTGATATAGTGGAGGCTATTATGTTTAAACGGGTAATTTCCGTTCCTGCAGACATGGATCAGGAAGAGGTAGCCCGGATAATTGAGCGCTATGATTTTATTGCTTTACCGGTAGTGGATAAACAAGAACGGTTAGTTGGTATAGTTACTGTTGATGACATATTGGATGTTGTCATTGAAGAAGCCAATGAGGATTTAGAAAAGTTTTCTGCATCCGGCAGAACAATAGATTTTAACACGGGGGTCATTACTGCTTCCGTCCGCCGCCTGCCCTGGTTAATATTATTGTTATTTATTGGAATAATATCTGGCAAAATTATCAGCAGTTTTGAAAATACACTGCAGAAGGTGGTATCCCTGGCTTTTTTTATGCCCATGATTGCCGGTATGACTGGTAATACAGGGACCCAATCCCTGGCGGTGGTAGTTAGAGGCCTTGTTTCTAACGATATTGAGAAAAAAACCATAACACGATTAATATTGAGGGAAATCGGCGTTGGTACAGTAATAGGTCTGGTATGCGGCATGCTGATAGCATTAATAGCATTTGTATGGCGTGGAAATTTGGTGCTGGGACTGGTTGTGGGGTGCTCGTTATTATTTACTTTAATTATCGGTACACTGGCGGGAACGGTTATTCCCCTGCTGTTGTACCGGTTTAAAGTGGACCCGGCCATAGCTTCGGGTCCCTTAATAACTACATTAAGTGATATTTTTTCATTATCCATTTATTTTGGATTAGCTTCTCTGTTTATTTCAAAGTTAATGTGATTTTTACAGTATAAAACTTTACTAGATATACAAAATATTCATGGAGGTGTAAAACATGACGGTAGCAACCCAGGTAAAGCAGACACTGGCCAGTTTAAAAGGTACACAGGCTGCGCTCCAGCAGATGGCCACTGTAGAAGAAAAACAGCAGACAAAAGAAATATTGGAAAACAGTACCCGTAGAATGGAAAAAATTATTAAAAATTTTGAGAGCAGAATTAAAGTTATGGAATTCGAAGAAACTCAATACAAGGGATTTTAAAAAGGAGTAGTTCATATGCCGGAATGGTTAAATGTACTTTTACGTTCTGCAGGTTTATTTATTGGAGCGCTGTTTACTGCCCGGTTGTTGGGCAGGAGGCAGACAGCACAGCTGACATTATTTGACTTGATTGCAGCCGTCGTATTGGGTGTTATAGCAGCTTCCATTTCTTTAAATTTAATATCACTAATAAACGGCCTGGTGGCTCTGGCAGTATGGACTGTAATGGCAGTGGGGGTGTTCCTTCTGTCGTTGAAATACAAGGCAGTCAGGGAAATTGTTCAGGGCAGGGAAACAATATTGATAAACCATGGCAAAGTTTTAGAAGACAAGCTGATGGAAGCTAAGATGACGCCAGAAGACTTGATCAGCAAGCTTAGGCAGAAAAATGTTTTTCAAGCTGCTGATGTAGAATTTGCTTTATTGGAACCCAACGGTGATGTTAGTGTTTTTTTAAAAAAAGATAAACAGCCGCTGGATGCCAAGACAATGGGATTAAATGTAGCCCAGCAAACTGTTCCTCAGACTGTAATGCTCGACGGCGAGATAATGGATGAACCGCTGACAGCCATGGGACTTAACAGAAACTGGCTGCATACAGAACTGGAAAAAGTAGGAGTCGCCCCGGAAAATGTTTTTATAGGCCAGGTAGACTCTACCGGTCAGCTTTACCTGGACTTATTTGATGACGCCATTCAGGTGCCTAAGCCCAAGGCCAAAGAAATGGCTTATTATACCTTAAAAAAATGCCAGGCGGATTGTGAAATGTTTGCTCACAGCACTGAAAACCAGGATGCTAAAAAAATGTATGCCCATTCGGCTGAGGAACTGAAAGAAATATTAAATGATTTAAAACCTGTACTATTAAAATAAGCTGATAATTTAGAGGTGCTTTTTTATGTCCAACAAAAAGAAGAAAAAATTAACGCCGGTACAGCAGGAGTACCAGAAATTTGCCAAGGAAAGGGAACCAAAACGGCCTGTGGCGGTTAATATGTTCCGGGCCTTTCTTGTTGGGGGAACAATTTGTGTAATAGGACAATTAATATCGGATTTTTTTCTTTGGAACTTTAATTTTACTGAAAAAACAGTGGGAAACCCAACAGTGGCTGTTTTAATTTTAATTTCAGTGATATTAACTTCGACCGGTGTTTATGACCACATAGCCCAGTGGGCTGGAGCAGGCACTGCAGTTCCGGTAACGGGTTTTGCCAATTCCATCGCTTCTGCGGCCATTGAACACCGCAGTGAAGGTTACGTGCTGGGAGTTGGCGGTAACATGTTTAAGCTGGCAGGCTCTGTTATCACATATGGTGTTTTTGCCGCATTTGTAATTGCCCTGGTAAAAACAACCATCACCATGCTAGGGGGTTCCTAATATGCTGCGTGGACATCAAACATGGGAATTTAAAAGTAAACCTGTGATAATATCTACATCAGTGGTTGGAGGCCCCTTTGAGGCCCAAGGACCCCTGGCTGAAGATTTTGACATCCTGCATGGTGATTTATATTTAGGGCAGGATAGTTATGAAAAGGCAGAAAAAAAGATGCTGGAAGAAGCCTGTGAAAATGCTGTAGAAAAGGCTAATTTAAAAAAAGAAGATATTCAATTTTTTTTAAGCGGGGACCTGCTGAACCAGATAACATCCAGCAGTTTTACTGCCAGGACGCTGTCTGTACCATATATCGGTCTTTTTGGTGCTTGTTCTACTTCCATGGAAAGCCTGGCCCTGGGATCTTTACTTATTGAAAGTAAGGCTGCTGGCCGGGTGCTCTGCGGTGCAGTTAGCCATAATGCTGCTGCCGAGAAACAGTTCAGGTACCCCAATGAGTATGGGGCACAAAAGCCGCCCACTGCGCAGTGGACTGTCACCGCTGCCGGCGCAGCCATAGTAAGCAGAAAAGAGAAGGGACCCAGAGTTACATCAGCTACAATTGGACGGGTGGTTGATATGGGTTTAAGTGATCCTTTTAACATGGGAGCTGCAATGGCTCCTGCAGCTGTAGATACTATAACTGCCCACCTTAGGGATTTGGAAATAACTGCCAGATATTATGATCTAATTGCTACCGGTGACCTGGGAAAAGTAGGTCATAATATAGCTGCAGATCTTTTTAAAAAGCACGGTATTGATGTTCCCGGGGAAATATTCACGGACTGCGGGCTTCTTATTTACAGTGATGACCAGTGTGTTTTTTCCGGGGGCAGCGGCTGCGGCTGTTCAGCTGCCGTAACATACGGTCATATACTTAACCGGATGAAAAAAGGTGAGTTTAAAAAAGTGCTGATAGTTGCCACTGGTGCTCTGCTTTCACCACTGACATATCAGCAGAAAGAGAGCATACCTTGCATTGCTCATGCAGTTTCCATCGAGTATGACCAGTAGGGGTGATTTAATTTGCAAGCATACATAGCAGCTTTTATAGTAGGTGGGTTGATCTGTGTTATCGGACAGGTATTGATGGACGTTGTTAAATTAACACCGGCCCACACCATGAGTACACTGGTGGTGATTGGTGCAGTTCTTGCAGGTCTGGGACTTTATGAACCGCTGATTGATTTTGCTGGTGCAGGTGCCACTGTGCCCATTACAAGTTTTGGCAACTCACTGGTACACGGGGCAATGGCAGAGGCAGAAACAACAGGCATTGTGGGTATCTTGACGGGCATATTTGAAGTTACAAGTGCAGGAGTTTCTGCCGCCATAATTTTTGCATTTATTGCTGCTTTACTAGCAAGACCAAAGGGTTAATCGAAAATATAAGTTTAAGTTGGTGATGTTATGAAGTATAAACGCAGTATAATTTTCGCAATACTTATTTTACTGCTGCTCACTGGATGTGCCGGCCCGGCTAAGAAGCCGCAGCAGAAACCCTTACCTGAGAAAGATATTAAAGTATACCCCCAGACTGCTGAGCAGGTTAAAGCCCTGGCCAATGGAGTTGATGGTGTAGATGAAAGTACAGCGGTGGTGATAAATAACAATATATCTGCGGCAGTTAAAGTCAGCAGATTTGACAGGCTGAGGCTGAAAAAAATAAAGCAGCGGGTACACAGCAGTATTAAAAAGCAATTTCCTGAACATGAAATTAGAGTTACATCTGATAAAAAGCTGTTTGCACAGCTGCAGCAGATAGAAGCACAAATAAATGAAGGCAAGATAAAATCCCTTTCAAAACTGGAACAGCAGGTTAACAAAATCAATAAGGATATGAAAGGATAGAGAAAAATGCTGCTTGTAGTTATCAGAACGACAATACTGTTTTTCTTGGTTGCTGTGGCCTTACGATTAATGGGTAAGAGGCAGATAGGGCAAATTCAACCTTTTGAACTGGTTATAATAATACTGCTGGCGGAACTGGCGGTAATACCTATGTCCGATACAGGAGTGCCCTTGGCCAGCGGTGTGGTAGCCATTTTGAGCCTAGTATTGTTTCAGGTAGGGCTGTCATATCTTTCCTTAAAAAGTGAGCGGGCCAGGGGGTTAATTTGTGGTACACCAAGTGTTTTAATTGAAAACGGGAAAATAGTTGAGCCGGAATTGAATCGCCTCAGGTACAACATTAACGACCTGTTAGAGCAGTTAAGGGCAAAAAATATACCCAACATAGCTGATGTAGAGTTTGCCATATTAGAGACCAGCGGTGACTTGAGCGTTATCCCCAAATCTCAAAAAAGACCTTTAATTCCGGAGGATTTAAATGTCGATACAAAATATGAAGGACTGCCCACCACTTTAATAATTGACGGTAATATATTAAAAGAAAACCTTGCCAAATACAATTTAAATGAAGACTGGTTAAAAAGCGAACTGAAAAAGTTTAATATTAACAGCACTAAGGAAGTACTTTTTGCCAGTTTAGATACACAGGGAAATCTTTTTTATCAGGAAAAGTCCAAAGGTGTTTAGTTATTGGGGGAATTTTCATGCGCTTGTTAACAGTATTATTTGTCATATTTCTTTTAATTGTTATGCTGGGTGCCTGGTCCAATTATGCTATATCTGCTTCGGCGGAACAATTTTCAAAAACAATTGACGAAATAATGATGGATGCTGAAAATAATAACTGGGAAGAAGCCAAGCAAAAAGTGACCTTTTTGGAAAACCGCTGGCAGAAAGATGCCAGCTGGTGGCCGGTGGTGCTGGATCACCAGGAAATTGACAATATAGAGTTTTCTTTAGCTAGGGTCAAAGAATATGTGGCTCAAAAAAACACCGATCTTTCCCTGGGACACCTATCAGAGCTAAAACTGATGATTAAGCATATACCGGAAAAAGAAGCGGTAACCATCAAAAATATATTATAGCGGCATTAAGTTATTATTTCAGCTGCCGCAGCCAAGGAAACCACTTCTTGGTAGGCGTAGACCCTCTATGTAAATACTAGATTTTTGATTTTTTATCATAATTTCAT
>JACDOL010000046.1 GCA_017656165.1 Desulfotomaculum sp. | reverse complement strand
TAATTACAAAAAACTACAAGAAAGGTGAAACAATTTTCTGGGAAGGAGATCCCGGGGATGCATTTTATTTTCTTTACTCGGGTAAAGTTAAAACATTAAAACTATTCCCTACCGGCCAGGAAATTATTATCTGCACCCTGGGGCCGGGGGACGTTTTTGCGGAAGTAACACTTTTGAAAAAAGACCAAACATATCCCGTAACTGCTGTGGCTTTAGAAAACTCTGAAGTAGGATTTATCAGAAACAAAGACCTGGAAGAACTGTTAAGGGAAAACCCGGACCTGGCATTAGAACTTATCCGCCAGCTTAACAACAAACTTATAGATGCCCATCACAGGATAAGCAGCATGTCCGTAACCGATGTCTTTACCAGGACTATTACAATTATTAAAAAGCTGTCTGACAGCTTTGGCCGGGAAACAGACAAAGGAATAGAAGTCGGCTTAAAGTTATCACGGCAGGATATGGCCAACCTGGTTGGAACCACAAGGGAAACCATAAGCAGGGTCCTTTCCAAGCTTAAAAACCAGGGAATTATTGAGCTGAATAAACAGCAGATAATCATTAAAGATATGGACGCACTGGAAGATTTTCTTGGTTAGCACTGTTCAACAACTTCATTAAGCACCCGGAGCAGCAGCTGATTTTCGCTGCGGGAACGTACTGCCACACGGAAATAATTTTCATCCAGCCCGGCAAAGCTGTCAGCAACCCGGATTATAATATTTTTGTGCACCAGCTTTTCATAAATTTCTTCTGCTGATTTACCTGCCGACCTGCAGTTAACCAGTATAAAATTTGCCCTGGACGGGTACGGTTTAAGGCCTGGTATTTTTGATAATCCATCAAATAAGTATTGTTTTTCCTTATCTATAAGCTTAAGGGTTTCTTTTATATAGCTTTTATCTTCCAGTGCTATCTCCCCAGCAATCTGCGCCAGCACGTTAACCCTCCAGGGCGGCAGCTCTTTGTTCACCTTTCCCAGTAATTCGCCGCCCGCCGCCAGATATCCAAGACGCA
Source organism: Desulfotomaculum sp. (assembly GCA_017656165.1). Lineage (GTDB taxonomy): Bacteria > Bacillota > Desulfotomaculia > Desulfotomaculales > Desulfohalotomaculaceae > Desulforadius. Next base: position 15,812 of record JACDOL010000046.1, on the reverse strand, counting down.
GGCCGGGCAGGGCAAAAAACTTGGTTAATGAACCCACTACGGCGGCACTGGAATACTTTAATACTCCGGGAAGCACTGTTTCTTTATGACCTGTAAAATCCATAAAAGCTTCATCTACTACCAGCGCAGCTCCCACTTTATCAGCCCGTTCTGCCAGTTCCAGCAGTTCCTTCCCAGCTGCCAGGTAACCGGTCGGGTTATTGGGATTACAGATAAACGCCACATCACCGGGTCTAATTAATTTCATAATTTTTTCTACCGGCAGGGTAAAGTTATTCTCCGGTTCCAGGTAAACATACCTTGCAGGCAGCCCAGGCAGGGCCTGGCGGTATTCACTAAAGGTAGGCACGGGAAGTACCAGCCGTTTAGGTTTCAAAGCCCGGCAGGCAGCATATATAATTTCTGCACCACCGTTACCCAGAAGAAGCGTTTCTTCAGGTATATTTAAGTAGCGTGAAAGCTTGTACTTTAATAACGAAGCATCCGGGTCAGGATAATGCTTCACCAGTTCTGCGGCGTCCTTGATAGCCTCTACAGCCGTAGGAGGCGGACCAAGGGGATTAATATTGGCGCTGAAATCAATAAATTTTTTCGGATCTCTATTATATTTCCGGGCAGCTGCCCAAATGTTACCTCCATGATAAGCATTTAACATTACTATTTTTTCTCCCCTGTTTCACTCCCCCACCGGTTGTGCAGGTTACAGTTGTTTTCCAGTGGGGTTTCTTTTTCTTAATATATTCAGCTGCTTCTTCTGCCCGGCCCCGTTCCCCGGGCATAATTAGTCCCATGACAGTACCGCTGTGGGCAATTACTACCCCGGCAGCACCCAATTCCCTGCTCCAGTTGACAACCTCCGGGAGATCCTTTTTGGGCAGTATCATTTGGTTAGCCAGAGCACTGGCAGTAGCCCCCCGGCCAATCATTTCTATATCCTGCTGCTGTATTCCGCGGCAAACAAGGTCCATGGCCTCCCTGACCACAGGTTCTTTAACCCGGTTTAAATAACCCAGGCGGGGATACCTGTTAAAAGTTAATGTATCAACTGTTCCCCCCGGGTCCAAGAGTATAATGTTTGTTCTGGGCATTCTACCCAGTTTAATACATGTTGTTCCCCTTTTATAGTCAAACAAATATACTCCCCTGAACATCACCCCGTCACTGGGCTCCACCTGCAGGGCCAACCGGGCAATTTCCCAGGGAGTTATTTTAACATTGAGCGCCCCTGCTGCAGCGCCAAGGGCTGCTGCGATGTCAGCGGTACTGCTGGCCATGCCCTTTCCCGGCGGCAGACAGCTTGTTCTTGTTACTTTCCAGCCCATGTGCATTATATTTAACTTTTTCAAATATATTTTTAAAGCCCGGTCTATTTTGGGAAAACCGCTGGACCGGGGATTTTGTTCGTCCAGCTGTATACCTATTTGACTGTACATTTCTATTGGGCAGCTGATTAGAAAATGCATACCGTCAACCGTCCCCTGCACCAGCTCACCACAGCTGCCGGGAGCACTGGCCCATCCCATTAAAGAATTTTCCATGCTAACGCCACCACCATCAGTACTGCTGCTTCAGTAATCTCGGTAACTGCCCCGTATACATCTCCGGTAAGGCCGCCAAGCCTGCGGCATACCCAGCTGGAAAATATTACAGAAAATAAAAGTCCCCATAAGACAAGCAGAAAACCGGGCCAGGGCCATATTAGACCTATTGCAGCAGCGGTAACAGCAGCGGCCAAGGCCAGCTGCTTATTCCCGGCATGATAGGCAAAAATACCGCCAATACCCTTTTCCCGGGCATAAGGAAATTTTACTATACTAAAAACCATACACATCCTGCTTATAACCGGTAATATACCCAGGCAGTAAAGCTTTTCTGGAAGAGGTATTTCTACAACCAGTGCTATCTTCAACAGCAGTATACAAATTGCAGCGAGCACTCCCATGGCCCCTACAGTGCTGTCTTTCATTATGGCCAGCATTTTTTCCCGGTCACGGTAAGATAAAATCCCGTCGGCAGTATCCATTAACCCGTCCCAGTGCAGTCCCCCGGTAAGGAACACCGGTGTAAGCACTGCCAGTACATCTGCTGCCAGGTTTAAACCCATAGTATGCAGAAGCCAGCACACTCCCACTGAAATGGCTCCAATAAGCATACCTACCAGCGGAAACCAACCCAAGGAACGGCCGATATCACTTTCAGAAGCCGTTATGTTTTTACCCATAGGTAAAACTGTTAAAAATCCGGCGGCTAAAATAAAGCTCCGCAATACCTACCAACCCCTGAAAAATAATGTTATTACGCATCCCAGCAGTACAGCTAAAAAAACTGCCCCGTACATTAAACCTATCACCCGGTAAATGTGCTGCACCTGCAGGGGTTCTATGTCATCCCCCATCAGCGCCCGGTGTGATGCCGCTCCCCGGTAATAGTTAGTACCTCCCAGCTGTACTCTAAGTGCCCCGGCTGCAGCTGCTTCCGGAATACCGCTGTTGGGACTGGGATGCTTCGGGGCATCTCTTTTTATTATCTTATATGTTTCGGCAAATCCCCCGGGAGTTAAAGGGGAAATTATTAAAAAAATTAACCCGGTTATTCTAGCCGGTATGTAATTGGCAAGATCATCTAACCTGGCTGATGCCCAACCCAACCTGCTGTATCTTTCATCACGGTAGCCCACCATGGAATCCAGTGTGTTAACTGCCTTGTAAGCCATGGCCAGCGGTGCCCCGCCGATAAAAGCATAAAAAAGCGGTGAAATTATGCCATCTACCGTATTTTCTGCCACTGTTTCCACTGCACCCCGGCACACTTCCCTGTATGAGAGGTTGTGAGTATCACGGCCCACAATTTTGGCCAGCTGCCGGCGTGCTTCATTAATTTTCCCCTCTGAAAGGGGAACAGCTACCGCCCGGGCATGACAGTGCAGGCTTTTCACAGCCAAGGTGGTATACAAAAGCAGCAGATGGACCGCAAACCCCAGCCAGCTGTGCAGCTGAAAAGCCCAGGTAATCAGCTGCCGGGTAATTATAAAGGCACTGCCCACTGTGGCCAGCACCAGTATTATACCGGCAAAATATTGCCCGCTCGCACTTTTAAACAGCCGCCGCAGCCATCCTTCCATCCATGTAATAAATCTTCCCATCAGTACCACCGGGTGAGGAAGCCAGCGTGGATCACCCAAAAAAAGGTCCAGCACCAGGGCACCGATAACCAATTTAATCACTGCCGGCAGCTCCCATTATTTGATAAATTTTCTTCATATCAAGATTCTGGCGAACCTGGGCTGCCAGCTTATTATATACATCATCACGGTCATTGGCAATAACCTGGTCCGGGGATAGTTCAGGCAGCCCCTTTCGCTTCCGCAGGCTGTTAATCCAAGCCAGGGTAAGTTCTTTATTGTCAAAAATACCGTGCAGATACGTTCCCCAGGCCAGACCGCCGGGGGCGGCTGCCCCAAGAACGGCATCACCGGAGGTAAGAACCGGGCAGCATTCACCCCAGTACTCGCTGTGCCCGCTGTGAATTTCATAGCCCCTCACCGTTATGTTGCTTATCTCTTTCCAAAAGCCGGTTTCATCTTTTACTGTGCACTCCACCTGGCGGGTAATTTTACCGGGCTTAAACTCAGTTTTCATATCCAGCAATCCCAACCCGGGCACTTCACCGGCACTGCCGCCTTCTAACCCCCTGGGATCGAGAAGTAAATTCCCCAGCATTTGGTACCCCCCGCAGATTCCCACTACCTGTACTCCCTGCTTGTACAGCTCAACGATACCCCGGGCGGTACCTTTCTGCCACAGTTCCTGTAGATCCAGCACCGAATTCTTGGTACCGGGCAGTATTATCACATCTGGTTGTTCCAGTTTCCCTCCCGGCTCAACAAAGCGTATCCTTAAACCGGGAACCTTGTACAGCGGGTCTATATCTGTAAAGTTGGAAATACGGGGCAGTTTTATCACTGCTATATCAATATCCCCCTGCTTTTCGCGGCAGGAAGGAAGTTCGGACAGCACTACTGAGTCCTCCTGGTCCACACCATGCTGGTGCAGGTATGGGACCACTCCCAGCACCGGGAGGCCGGTGCGCTGTTCCAGGAAATCTAACCCGGGTCTTAAAAGTTCAATATCCCCCCGGAACTTGTTTATAATAAAGCCTGCTACCCGCTCTCTCTCCCGGGGATCCAGGAGTTCCAGCGTACCCACCAGCGCAGCAAACACGCCGCCCCGGTCAATATCTGCCACCAGCAGCACCGGTGCACCGGCAAGCTCTGCCGTTTTCATGTTTACAATGTCTTTATCTTTTAGATTTACTTCGGCAGGACTGCCGGCTCCTTCAATTACCAGAACGTCAAAATCCCGGCGCAGTTCATCAATGCACTTTTTCACCAGTGCCTCTGCCCGGGGTAAAAATTTATCCCGGTAATCCCTGGCACTCATATCGGCGTGCGGCCGGCCCATCAGCACAACCTGGGCATCCATGTCCGCCTTGGGTTTTAACAACACCGGGTTCATTCTAGCTTCCGCCGGTACACCGGCGGCTTCTGCCTGCACTCCCTGGGCCCGGCCTATTTCCAATCCGTCCCGCGTCACATAAGAATTTAAGGCCATGTTCTGGGCTTTAAAAGGGGCTGTCTTATAACCATCCTGCTTAAAAATACGGCATAGGGCTGTACAGAGCAGGCTTTTGCCCACATGTGAAGATGTACCCTGGAGCATAATTGTTTTTGCTCTCTTACTCATTTTGATCCTCCAGCAAATAAACCAGTGCATTTATCACTGCCGCTGCCACCGGGCTGCCTCCTCTTGTTCCAGGTAAAGTAATATATGGAACTTCAAACTTGGTCAGCAGTTCCTTGGATTGAGCAGCTCCTACAAATCCCACCGGCATTCCCACTATAAGGGCCGGCACTGCAATTCCCTGCTGAACCAGGCGTAAAACCTCAAATAAAGCTGTAGGTGCATTTCCCACAGCAACCAGCTGGTTATTTAACCGGCTGCCGAACATACGGATGGCAGCAGCACTGCGGGTAATTCCCAGCTTCTTGGCCATTTCAGCCGCTTCCGGGCGGTGAACCTTACAGTACACTGTACTACCGTAACGGCGCAGCTTCTTTAAATTAATGCCCGCCCGCAGCATGTTAACATCGGTAAATACCTTTGCCCCAGATTTTAAAGCGGCCAGTCCCGCCCCCACCGCCCGGGGATGAAAGAGAACTTTGTCGGCCAGATTTAAGTCACCGGTTGTATGTACAATTCTTTTAACCACTGCTTTCTGCCCGTCATCCAGCTTTAATGCTGCTATATGCTGTTCAATTTCCGCCATACTTGTACGTTCTATGGCGGCAGGATCCCAAAGCACCTCTTTAAAGTAATTCATTATGTTTTCCCACCTATGCACCACTTTCTATTAAATCAGCAATTACATCTGACAGCTTGGAACTGGCCCCCAAGTGACCGGTAATAATAAATTTAACCCCTGGATGCTTCTGTTTTAATTCATCAATCACCTGCGGGATATCCTTCCATACATGATTGCCTGCCACCAGGAAAAGCGGAACCACAATTATTTTTGTCACCCCAAGAGAAACCAGTTTCTTTACCCCTTCTTCAAGGCCGGGGCAGCCAAACTGTAAAAATGCTGCTTCATACAGCCTCCCGCCTTTATCTTGGGCCTGAACTTCATCCTTTATTTTTTTTACCTGCTGGTTTCCCTCTTCCCGGCGGCTGCCGTGGGCCAAAAGCAGAACTGCTTCTTTCATGTTACCTCTCCCTGCTGGTTATTTTCTCTATTTCACTGCACACATCTTCAATACTGGCCAGCTTTACAGGGTAATTAATCCTGGGACGCTGCCATATCACGACCGGTATCTTTAACTCCAGTGCCGGTTCTATTTTTTCCATTAGTCCGCCGCAAATACCGCTTTCTTTGGTTAAAATTACTGCCGGTTTGTAAAATTTATACAGGGCATAATTAATTTCCCTGCTTGCCGGTCCCTGCATGGCGATAAGACAGTTCTTCTCTACCCCCAGTTGAAGGCATTTTTCTATAACTGCCGGTTCAGGCAGCACCCTGGCCACAACTTTAACATTTCTTTTCACCGCTTCATTTATTATATACTCCATGTATTTGCTTCCCAGTGTGCAAAAACACACCCCGCCCATGGAAAAAGCTAAATTTACCGCCCCTTCTAAATTTGCAGCCTTATGAATCAGTTCATGCTCAGGCAGGGATACCGGGGGCCTTTCTAATCTAATATAAGGTATTTTCAGCAGGGCACAAGCTTTAATGGCCTGCCTGCTGACCTCCACCGCAAAAGGGTGGGTGGCATCCACCACGGCCTTTACATTTCTGCCGGTTATTAAGTCCCGCCACATCTCTCCTTCAAGGCGGCCGCAAATTACCTGTTTCACTCCTGCTTGACGCAGCAGATCAGCCCCGTATTCTGTGGCTGCCGAAGACAGTACCGGGTACCCTTTTTTCTGCAGTGCTGCTGACAGCTGACGTCCCTCGGTGGTACCGGCAAGTACAAGAATCAAATCTTATACCCCCGTGGGGTAATCATATACCCGCTTTCTACCCGGGTTTGAGAATTCCCTATTATAACGGTAGTAAGCATATCTACATCATGCCCCAGCATCTCGGCCAGGGTAGTTATTATCCTCTTCTCTTCACCCCGGCGGGCTTTTTTAACTATTCCCACCGGTGTGCCCGGGCTGCGGTGTTTTAACACTAACTGCTGTGCATATTCCAGGTGCCTCTGCCTGCCCCTGCTTCTAGGATTATAAAGTACAATGACGAAATCTGCAGCTGCCGCTGCCTCTAATCTTTTAACAATGGTATCCCACGGTGTCAGCAGGTCGCTTAAACTTATCACTGCAAAATCATGCATCAGGGGGGCCCCCAGTGAAGCTGCCGCAGCAGAGGCAGCGGTAATCCCCGGCACCACGGTAACAGGTAATTTCCCGCCAGCAAGCTCCAGGATCAAGCCCGCCATTCCATATATACCAGGATCACCACTTGATACCACCGCCACCATTCTCCCGGATGCCGCCAGTTCTACCGCCTTTTGGGCTCTATCGACTTCGGCCTTCATACCGTTTGAAACCACTACTTTATCTTTAACGAGGTCAGCAATCAAGTTAATATAAGTTTTGTATCCCACAATGGTATCTGCCTGCAGTATGACCTGCCGCGCCTCAGGAGTAAGGCAGTTTTCATCCCCGGGTCCCAGCCCTACCACATAAATGGCTGCTCTGCTGCCGCCACCGTTACTTGGCCCATTACCTGTTTGGGAATCACAAGTTTTCCCCTGCTTACTTGAATGGCAGCCGGTTCGCATACCCCACCAACTCCTATTCTCTTTCTGACTTTACCCGATTCTGCGTACTTTCCATCCAGGTTATTGATTTCTTCCCTGGTGACAAAATGAAGCGGCACCCCAAGTTCTTCGGCCGCTTTTATCAAGCCTTGTTCATTTCTTTTGATGTCTATGCTGGCCAGTGCCTTAATGGCTTTGACAGAAAACTTGTACCTGGATAAAGCTTCAATAATGGCCCCGGTTATATCTTGGTAATTTACCCCCCGGCGGCAGCCCACTCCCACCACCAGATTTAGCGGTATGAGCAGGATATAATTTTCCCCTTCGGGCTTAAGCTCCCGGTTGGTGACGATTACAGAGGGAGATTTCCCCCAATCAGCCGCATCGTCCCACTTTTGTACCTGCATACCCCTGGTCAGCTCTTCCGGCAGCGGCCACTGGCTGTAAAGGCTGACCTTCTCTTCCTCTGCCAGCAGGCGGTTAAAAAACTTAACCCGCCCCGGGGGATACACTGTACAGCCTAATTTTTCACCCAGCACGTCCACAGCCATCTTACCGCGCACATCGGTGGCAGTGGTAATCACCGGGGTGGCCCCACATAATTCTGCTGCCCGCCGGGCTAAGTCGTTGGCCCCTCCCCAGTGACCTCCCAGCAGGCTGACAGCAAATTTACCCGCCTCATCTATAACAACTACTGCGGGATCGCAGTGTTTGCTCTGCAGAAGCGGTGCTAAGGTCCGTACCACTATGCCAGCTGCCATAATAAAAATCAGTCCCCGGTGCTTTCTAAAAGCCCCCACAGCAGCTTCCTGCCAGTTATCAAAGTATATTACATACCTTTCATTATTAAAGGCCTTACTTAATCTCTCGGGCAGGTAAACTGCCGCTTTAAGTTTACCTGCCAGTCTAAGGGCTAGGCTGGCACCCCCGGCGGTCAGTGCCAGTACTGCGGTGTTACTTTCTACAGCCATGGGCAAAATCCCCGTCATATAATTTAGAACGTCCTGTTTTCTCTAGAAACTCACCCACCAGTATCAGGGCAGTGGATTTTATGCCGTGCTGTTCAGCCATCTCTTCAAGTTTATCCAGGCGGCCCCGCACCACCTTTTCTTCCGGCCAGGAAACCTTGTATACCAATGCCACCGGTGTCTCAGCTGGAATGCTTTTTAACAGCTCCCGCTGAACCTTTCCTGCCATTCCAGCAGACAAGAATACCGCCATACTTGACTGGTGGGCTGCCAGTTTATGCAGGTCTTCTCTACCCGGCACCGGTGTCCGCCCGGCCATACGGGTAATAATTAACGTCTGGGATGCACCCGGGACAGTATACTCTTTTTTCAAGGCAGCCGCTGCAGCAGAAAATGAGCTGACACCGGGTATCACTTCATAAGGAATACCTCGCCTATCCAGTTCAGTCATCTGCTCCCCTACAGCCCCGTAAATTGAGGGATCCCCGGTGTGAAGGCGAACAACACAAAGTCCCTTTTCATGTGCCTCGGCAATTTTTTCAATTATTTCTTCTAAGGTCATAGAAGCACTGTTTAAAAGCCTGGCCCCATTACGGCAAATTTTTAGTATTTCCCGGTTCACCAGCGAGCCGGCATAAATAACCACGTCTGCCTTTTTAAGAATTCTTGCCCCTTTTACCGTTAGCAGTTCCGGGTCCCCAGGGCCGGCACCAATTATGTAAACCATTCTTTCACCCCTGCATTAATCTCCAGTTTTCCTGCCAGAAATTATGGTTACCGGGTTGTTGGCCCGCCAGATATTAACCCTGGCAGCACCGGTGGTTTTTGCTGTGTTAAGCTGCACTGCCTCTATATCCTGGTAACCGCTCTCCTGTAAAAATTTAAATACCCGGGGGGCAGTATCAAGGGTTACCGAAGTGGCCACCATTATACCGCCGGGCAGGAGTTTCCTGTGGCATAAAGCTAATATATACGCCAGCTTCCCTCCGCTGCCGCCGATAAAAATACGGTGAGCCGGCGGAAGGTCCATCAACGTATCTGCTGCATCCCCGTTTAATACTTCTACATTGGCCAGGCCAAAATGTTTAACATTTTCTTTTATTAATGCCGCCGCATCAGGCCTGCGTTCCAAGGCAAAAACCCGGCCTTTTTTTACCTGCAGACCCATTTCCACCGCCACCGAACCGCTGCCCGCCCCCACATCATAAGCAGTAATACCTTCATACAGCCTTAGTTTTGATATCACAACCGCCCTGGTTTCAGCAGCAGTAATAGGTATGTTTTCCCGGCGTAAAAATAAACTTTCCGGGACTCCCGGTGAGCTGAACTTCCAGGTATTACACATCACCAATCACCATCACACTATTGCTGAAATCATCACTGCACCGGCACAAGTCACTCAAACGGCCGGAGTAAATTCTTTCATTTTCATATGAAAGGTTGCAGCCCACTTTTACCCCGGCATTAGGACAGCCTTCAGACAGCAGCCAGCAGGCAATGCTCCTGGGAGTATTCTCTCTTCCGGTCAGTACTGCAACCAGGCGGCCTTTTTTTACCAGTTCAACTATTTCGCTGTTCGACCGGCCGTGCATACTTATTATCACCGCCTGCTCCCAGGGCTTTTTAAGGCGGGCAAACATCAGCTGAACGGAACTTATGCCGGGAATAATTTTTAACTGATTTTCATCCAGGTGACGGGTTAAATAGCTGGCAAAACTATACAGCCCGGTGTCACCTGACACCAGCACCGCCACCCTGTAATCCCTGCTCTTTTCTTTTATAAACTGCACAGCCTCTTTAAGGTTGGCATTTACGGGGTAACACTGCTGACCGGGCCGGGCAAATGTACTTAACAGCCGTGAAGCTCCTACCAGAACCTGCGCTTCTGATAAATATTTTGCAGCAGCAGGAGTAAGATAATCCTCGCTGCCCGGCCCCATCCCCAGCACCGCTATGGTATTTGCCATCCCGCTGCACCCCCGATCCTCCTGGCTGTTCTGCTTGTTCCCACTATTTCCCCGGACATGGAATATATAACGGCACCTACTTCTAATCTGCCGCCGCAGTACATCCTGCATTTTTCCTCTGCCGCTTCAGCAATTGATTGAAATACATCCATTAAATTGTGCTCTCGAAGCAGCTGTACTGACTGTTCGGCAGTGTTTAAATTCATTATCTGGTGAACAAGTTTTTTCCCTGCACCGCATAGTGCTGCATGAGCAGCAATTATTTCCCGCCGGGCATCAGCCATTCTGCTGTGAGTGTGGAATATTCCCCCGGCCAATTTTACCAGTTTGCCCAGGTGCCCAATAATTACAACGCCATCAACATCCCGTTTGATGCATTCTTCCAGCATGGCACCAATAAAGTTGCTGGTTTCGACTATGCAGTCAGCAGGTATTTTCATTTCCCGTGCCCGGTTAAACCCCATCCTACCAGGAGTAAGTACCAGGCGGCTGTATCCCTGGGCTGCTGCCACATCAATCTGCGAAACCAGCGAGCGCCTGTAAGCGTCTTCTGACATGGGACGGACAATACCAGTTGTACCAAGAATGGATATTCCACCTATAATCCCCAGCCTGGGATTCATAGTGCGCTTGGCGGCTTCTTTTCCCCCGGGAACGCTTATTACTACTTTTGCGCCGCAGCCTGCGGGCAGAACTTTTTTTACTTCCCTCGTTATCATTTTCCGGGGTACCGGGTTGATAGCAGGCAGGCCAACTGCCACCGGCAGGCCCGGCTTAGTTACTATTCCCACGCCTTCTCCGCCGCAGATTATAATACCCTGCTCAGCTGTAAAAACCTCAGCACAAATTTCTAAACCATTAGTAACATCCGGGTCATCACCGGCATCCTTTATTATTGATGCCCGGGCAGAGCTGTCTTTTAAAGTCAGTGAATGTACGGTTAATTGTACCGTACTGCCCTCCGGCAGGTCTACTTCAACTGAGGTTAGTTTATGTTTTTGAAACAGTGCTGCGGCAGCTGCTTTTGCCGCAGCGGCAGCACAAGTACCAGTGGTATAACCAGAACGCAGTTTCTTATCAAAAGAATAACTAGCTGACAAACACATGCAACCCCTAAAACTCCTCTAGTTTATTGGTATAAGCACTGCAGGCCCGTAGGAAGTTTTTTGCTGCCTGCGGGCTGCCCCGCCAGTGAACATGTACGTAAGAGCAAAATATGTTCTCCCTGGCATAACCATCAAAACGTCCATCTTTTCCCCTTCCACCATAAAGGGTATAAGCAGCGTATTCGGGAGTAAGGCCGCTTGTGGTTGACCAGTGAAATTCATGTCCCCTGACAGCATCACCCCGTGCTCCCACTACACAGTCATTCTGCAGCCTTCCCTCCACGTACCCCAGGGCGGACAAGCGCTTTTTCATCTGCACTTCTGCAGGTACCAGTCCTACCCCGGGATAGCTTTTCCCTTCCATATCGCTTATACTGCGGCATAGATACATAAAACCACCACATTCAGCATATATAGGCAGACCCCTGCGGGCTAAATTAAAAAGTGCAGTTCTCATGGAAACGTTATTAGACAGTCCCGGTAAAAACACTTCCGGGAATCCCCCACCAATGATAATACCGGATGCTTGTTCCGGCGGCTTTTCATCCTTTAAGGGACTGAAGTACACCAACCTGGCTCCCAGCTGCTCAAGATATGCCAGTGAATCGTGATAATAAAAGTTAAATGCCTCGTCAAAAGCCACTGCCACTTCAACATTATCAATAAACTTTTCACCAGCTGGTGGTTCAATGTCCAGCGGGGGAGCAGCTGCTGCCAGGGATAATACCCCATCTATATCTATTTCTTCTTCCATAATTTCAGCCAGCTTATCTAGTTTCAGTGATAATTCCGGCATTTCTGCCGCTGGTACTAACCCAAGGTGCCGGCTGGGCATCTCTATTTCCTGGTGCCTGGTAAGCACCCCTAGAACAGGCACTCCCAATTCTTTTTCCACAGCATGACGCAGGAGTTCTGCATGACTTTGACTGCCAGCTTGATTAATAATGACACCTGCAATTTTAACCGCAGGGTCAAAATCTATATATCCTTTTACTACCGCTGCCAGGCTGCGCCCCACTCCACGGGCTGACACCACCAGTATAACTGGGGCTTTAATAATTTTGCTCACCTCAGCTGTACTGGCCAGTTCACCCCGGCGGCGGACTCCGTCATACAGTCCCATAACGCCCTCCACCACTGCCACCCGGGTACCAGTACAGTAGGCAGCAAAAATATTTTTTATTTTCCGTCCCGGGCAGAGCCAGGTATCTAAATTAATGCTGCGGCGCCCGGCTGCAGCAGCATGCAGGCCGGGGTCTATATAATCTGGTCCCACTTTAAAAGGCTGTACGGCCAGACCCCTGCGGCGGAGTGCTGCCATCAGTCCGAGGCTGACAGTAGTCTTCCCCACACCGCTGTGGGTACCGGCAATGACAATTCTTGCTGTTGGCAAGTATAACCCTCCATGGTAAGGATATATCTAAAAAACAAACACATTCTTTTTCTATAAAGCAGCAAAAAACCCTCCATCTTTTATGGAGAGCTATTTATTGGCCAGTTCTTCAAAAGTAACCATCTCTTTGACCACATTAACGGCCGCATCTAAAAGAGGAAATGCCAGCACTGCCCCGGTGCCCTCACCCAGGCGCATATCCAGGCTGAGTATCGGTTTTAACTGCAGCAGTTCCAGCATCAACTGGTGGCCGGGCTCTTCAGAGAGGTGGGATGCCAGCATGTATTCCCTGGATAAGGAAGCAATTTTGGCTGCCAGCAGTGCTGCTGCCCCGGAAATAAAGCCATCTATTACCACCGGCACTCCCATGGCCGCACTGCCAATAATTAACCCAGCCATGGCCCCAATTTCCAGCCCTCCAACCTTAGCCAGCACATCAATGGCATCGTTAGGATCTGGTTTGTTTACCGCCAGTGCCCTGGCCACAGCATCTCTTTTGACAGCCAGTGTCTTTTCATCTATACCGGTACCCCTGCCGGTAACCTCTTCCGGTGTGAGGCCCGATATGGCAGCCAGCACCGCGCTGCTGGCGGTGGTATTTCCAATTCCCATTTCACCAGCTGCCAGTACCCTGCAGCCCTGCTCTACCTGCAGGCAGGCCAACTTTATTCCTGTTTCCAGGGCGGCCACTGCTTCTTCCCGCTGCATGGCCGGCCCCCGGGTAAAGTTGGCAGTTCCATTTCTCACCCGCGCATTTATTAACCCCGGGTGGCACATTTCCGGCCCTTTTATCCCCACATCAGCAACCACCACATCAGCCCCAGCCGTACGGGCCAAGGCATTTATGGCCGCCCCTCCAATAAGAAAATTTTTAACCATCAATTTTGTTGTTTCCTGGGGAAATACACTTATCCCTTCTTCCACTACCCCGTGGTCGGCAGCACATACAACTACCGCCTTTTTCTTTACATCTAAATTGGTTTCACGCTGTATGCCGGCCAGCTTAACTGCTATATCTTCCAGTACACCAAGGCTTCCCACCGGCTTTGTCAAGCTGTCCAGCCGTTTTTTTGTTTTTTGCATTGCTTCTGTATCCAGGAGTTTAATTTTAGAAATTGTATCCTGAAGTAATTTCATTGTGCCGACCCTCTTTTATTTTAATAATTTCATTACATAAGCAGCAGCAGTCATTTTAGCATTTAGTATTTCCGGGTTTTGTTTTTTAGCCAGTTCAACCTGCTGCTGGAAGCTGCATTCTCCCTTGGAACACTGAAATAGTTCTTTACTTATTTCCTGCATGGCCTGCTCACTTTGGCAAAACCTGATAGCCGATGAAAGAACATCTTTTAACAGCTCTTTTTCTTTCTCTGGTTCAATGCACGGAACAGGAACCCAGTAACCGCGGTAAATCTCTATTAAAGCCGCCAGGTAGTACTCTGGCGCATTGTGTACTTGTTCTGTCAACTGTACTCACCTCACTCCTCATGATAAGACTGTTAATAAATATTAGACAACTTTCCACGTTTATCCTTTCATTTATAAAATTAAACAACAAAAAACCCCGCCCCCTAACTGGAACGGTTAATACCAGGTATAATATTTGTTTCCTGGTAAAAAATAATTCTAAAATTTCAGAATACGAGGTATTTATCTATGTTAGAAAACATTTTAAACACCTTCTGGTTTTTAATAATTATTTTTAGTCTTATTCCCCTTCTTAAACAAAGAAATATATTTCAAGCAAGAATAAGAAAAATAAGGGAAATAGAACGAAAAAGAAAATCAAGGCTAATTGCCTTAATTCACAGGCAGGAGTCAATAAGCATACTTGGCCTGCCGATATCACGATACATTAATATAGAGGATTCTGAACATATATTAAGAGCAATCAGGCTGACACCTGATGATATGCCTATAGATATTGTTCTGCACACCCCGGGTGGATTGGTGCTGGCGGCAGAACAAATAGCTCATGCCATAAGAAACCACCCGGCTAAAGTTACTGTGTTTGTACCACATTACGCTATGTCTGGCGGTACTTTCATAGCCCTGGCGGCCGATGAAATTGTTATGGATGAAAATGCCGTGTTAGGTCCCGTTGATCCGCAGTTGGGAAATTACCCTGCTGTCTCTATTTTAAATACTGTTAAAAATAAACCCATTGATAAAATAAACGATACAACCCTGATAATGGCTGACATAGCCAAAAAAGCTGTGCACCAGGTAAGACAAAATATCTACAACATACTCATAGATAAATACCCTGATGAACCCGACAAGGCTGAAGAACTTGCCGGTGTTTTTACTGAGGGGCGCTGGACCCATGATTACCCAATAACTTACGAAGAATTGACTAATATGGGCTTAAACGTTTCTGTGGGAATTATAAAGGAAATATATGAACTTATGGAACTTTACCCGCAGCCGCAGCAGAGAAGGCCTTCAGTACAGTACATACCTATTCCTTATAAGAAAGAATAAAGCAAAATTAGCCAATCCGCTTGTAGCCAACTGTCACTGCTTCCCAGTAGCGGTCCTTAACCACTTTTCCATTTTCATTTACCACCAGGATGGGGTTGGAAAAACTTTTTTTGGCTGCTGTCATATTAACATGACACTTTTAGCCCCCGGGACAAAGGACAATAATCTATAGTTATACCTACCTTTCGTGACCAATAAACCATACCAGTAATATAGATAAAAAATTGGGCCTATAAGGCCCACAAAGGAAATTGGCATAAATAATACTTTAGGGTTGAACATTAGAAGGCCGGGCTAGAAATTTAGCCGCAAAAGAACACCATGGAAGATTTATAACTTAATGTAATTATAACATTATAATGTTAAATTTACTTTAACTTAATGTCAATTTTATATCCAGGTACATTTTCTAACCATACATTATTTATTCAATATAAAAAAATAGGCCAAAATCGGCCTTAAATAGAAGGACACTAGGTTAAATTAGTTCAAGAGCGAGTATATAACAGCACAGCCTCCAGAAACTATAATAGTATTATAATGTTACAAATTTATTAAGAATATGTTACTTTTTAA
>JACDOL010000045.1 GCA_017656165.1 Desulfotomaculum sp. | reverse complement strand
ATTTAATTTTCCTGCTGTTGATTGTAGTATAACAAATAAGGGGCGTGATTTATCATGCCCATTTTTTTATTTAGTGTTTTTAACAGGGAAACAATGTTAATCGTAGAATTTATGTTAATATCGAACAATGGTTCTGTTAATGGGAGAGTGCATAATATGCTCAATCTATCCAGTGTATACCCGCACATTGAAAAGATGATAAAAGAGTATAAGCTCATCGTCGATGATAACAAGCAAAAGTTAAATAAAGCCTCTGAAACATTGAACAGCTTAAAAGGAGAATTAAGTAAAATACAAAAAAGAGTGCAGGAAAGCAAAACAACATGGCTGGCGGCTGAACCGGTGGAAGACCCGGCTGTCTTTCACCCGCTGCCGCCGGTGCCGTCAAATTATGTGGTAATGGCCAGTGACGGATCACAGCTGTTTCCCGATCATCATGAAGTTGTTCTTTGTTATTTAATTAATATAGGAACAGCTGTACTAGAGTACGGTGACAGCCCAGCGGCAGCGTTAAATAACCAGCCCATGCTTTATTACAGGGAGGAAGATTTGTACATAGAATATGATGGCGTAAAAAGACTGGTGGACAGCCAGCAGGTTGCAGCTGCCCGTGCGCTGGAGGAACTGAAAGCGCTGGCAGTTATGTCCAGTGAATATAAAAGCAGACAAGCCGCTGCATTATCAGATGGATCTCTTATCCACTGGGGGACAAACCAGCAGGAAAAGGAAGAAGAAAAATATTTTAAAGTGCTGGTTTCCTGTTATGAAACTTTGCGCCAGAACAAAACACCGGTGGCAGGATACATTTCCGGGACCCGGAGCACTGATGTAATCAACATGCTGCGCTTACAGCTGTGCCCTTATACTCCTGTTAACTGCGACCACTGCAGGCAGCATACTACTCCACCGGCTGTGTGTGAGTCTGTGGGAGGCTTAAGGGATGCCTCCTTGTTTTCTGGATTTTTAAAGGAAGGATGGCGTTCAGCGCTTTTTAAATCCCGCTCTAAAATACTGGAAAAGTACGGGGATCATGAAATTTACTTTTTCTATGTTAATATTGGTTCAGAGGTTATTAGAGTGGAAGTACCCCGCTGGACAGCACAAAATACCGGTTACTTAAACAGGGTGCACAGTGTTGTGGTAGATCAGGCACTGAAGGGCAGGGGGTACCCGGTATGTCTTACCGAAGCGCACCAGCAGGCTGTTGTAGATGGCAGCGACCGCAGATTATTTTATGAACTAGTTAATAAAAAGCTTATAGAAAATGGATTAACTTCTGAAATAACCTGTAAAAGTTTGCGGAAAAGGAGTGTTCCCGTATAGTGAAAGAACATGTTGGAGAGATAATTGAAAGCAGTACTGCTCAATTTACATGTGAGGCTGCCCGGCTTCATTCTGCACCGGATTATGGTTCACTGGTAAAGGTGGACGAAAAGGATTACAGTATAATTGGGGTTGTTTTTAATATCACAACTGTTAGTGCTGACCCGTCGCGCAGGCCGGCAGCTTACGGGCAGACTGAAGAAGAACTGCGCAGGTACCAGCCCCAGATATTTCAACTGCTGCGCACTTATTTTGACGTTCTTGTAATAGGATATTACCGCAATAAGGAATATACCGGATATCTTCCGCCGCAGCCCGCGCGTATACATTCATTTGTTTATTCCTGCAGTGATGCACAATACCTTGAGATCAGCAAAAACTTTAATTATATCAGCACAATATTAACTTCCAGCTGCGAATCAAAGGATGAGCTGGCAGCTGCAGTGGTTCGCAGCATCAGCAGATTTCATGATAACCCGGCTGATTACCAGCGGCAGGCAGGAAAGGAACTGCGGCGGCTGTTAATGGCTGATTATGAGAGGTTTAAAACCATTGTGAGGAGGATTATAAGGTGAGGGGAAAGGTTGTTAGGGGTTCCTTAAGTGCAGGAGTGGAAGTGAAGCTCGACCCCCAGTATACTGTAGAGGATGTTAAGGTAGGCAACTTTGCGGTAATTGAGGGGAAGAAATACAGGTACTTTTCACTGGTGGCAGATGTAAAGATAGAATCTACCAACCCGGCAGTGCTGGTAGATACTTTTGAGGAAGAAGAGGACGAACTGGCCAGGGAGATTATAGTTGGAGACAGTATATTTGGAAGTATTTCATTAAATCCTATGCTGATGACAGATAAACAATTAACTGGTGAGGTTCGGGCTGTCCGCACTATCCCGCCCCATGGTTCACCAGCCAGGACTGCAACCGAGGAGGATGTAGCTCATGTATTTGGTGCACCGGATAATAAGGTGTACTTTTCCCTGGGTACACCCCTGGAGATGGAAACACCGGTTTGTGTTAATTTACCAAGGCTGGTAGAGCGCTGTACAGGTATTTTTGGTAAAGCAGGTACAGGAAAGACATTTCTCACCCGTCTGGTGCTGGCTGGTATTACAAAAAGCCAATCTGCTGTAAATTTAATTTTTGATGCCCACAATGAATATGGTTGGGAGGCAGCAAAAGAAGAAGACCGCGGGGACGGTATTAGAAAAGAAACCCTTGTTAAGGGTCTTAAACAGCTTTTTCCATCCAAGGTGGTAATTTTTACACTGGACCCTGAGTCAAGCCGCCGACGGGGAGCCAAATACGACCATGAAATACACCTTTCTTACAGTCAAATTGCCCCGGAAGATATACTGCTTCTGCAGTCGCAGTTAAATTTAAACAGCACAGCTACGGAAACTATGCACCTGCTCTCAGGTAAAATGGGTGCTGAACATTGGTTTAAACTGCTGGTAGAAATGGATGCCGGGGAACTGAAAGATTATGCTGAGGAAAACGGTTTTCACCTCGGAGCCCTGCAGGCCCTGCAGCGCAAATTAAAACGCATCTATGACCTTTCCTTTATGCGGGAAAAAGTGCCCTTTGACGCGGTAGAGAAAATAATGCAGTACCTAAATGAAGGCAGGCATGTGGTAATTGAATTTGGTAGCACCCAGCTTTTGGGTTATATGCTGGTAACTAATATACTAACGAAGCGCATTCATGGTGAGTATGTAAAAAGAATGGAAAAATACCAGGCTACCAGGGAAAATAAACCTCCGCACCTGGTAATTACAATCGAAGAAGCTCACCGTTTTTTAAGTCCTGAGCTGTCGCGGGACACCATATTTGCCACCATTGCCAGGGAAATGCGGAAATATAACGTAACTCTCCTGCTGGTGGACCAGCGTACTTCAGGTATTGACAGTGAAGTAATGTCTCAAATTGGTACTAAAATATCCTGCAAGCTTGATGATGAGACAGATGTTAACGCACTTTTGACTGGAGTCCAAGATGCTAAAAACCTGCGCAACATACTGTACAGTTTAGATTCAAAACAGCAGGCTTTAATAATGGGGCATGCCGTTCCCATGCCGGTGGTAATTAAAACCAGGAATTATGATATCCAGTTTTACCGGGAAATTGGAGAAACAGATTACACAGAAAATGACAAGGAATTTAAAAAAATGGTTGACGATATGTATGGGGATGATATTGAAATTTAGAATTTAACAATGAACGGGTGGGATTATTTGACATGGTGCGAATTTTACATACTGCTGACTGGCATATAGGGGTAGAAAATTACGGGCGCATAGACCGGAGCACGGGTGTTCACAGCCGCCTCCGGGATTTTTTAGCTTCGCTGGACAGGCTTGTCAATGATGCCATTGAAAAAGATGTAGACCTGGTGCTGTTCTGCGGTGATGCTTTTAAAAATAGAGAGCCAACTGAAACCCAGCAGAACGCACTGGCCAGAAGGCTGAAAAAATTATCAAATGAGGGAATTAAAGTTTTCCTGCTGGTAGGCAATCACGATCTGCCCAATGCTGCGGGAAAATCAAATGCCCTTGACATATACCGTACCTTACAGGTGCCGGGCATAACGGTTGGCCGCCAACCTGGGGTGTACACCATAGAGACTAAAAACGGTCCAGTGCAGGTAGCCGCTATTCCCTATCCCTCGCGCAGTTCATGGCTGACTAAAGACAAACAAAGCGGTAAGAGTCTGGAAGAGCTGGAAGAAGAAATGGCTGCTAATGTGGCAGGTTTAGCCAAGCGGCTGTCCGGTGAATTGGATGCTGATATACCTGCTGTATTGTGTGCCCATATTACGGTGGATGGGGCAGCAGCTGGATCAGAACACTGCATAATGGTTGGAAAAGATTTGGCTGTGCCGGCATCAGCACTGCTGCAGGAAGGCTTTGATTACGTGGCCCTGGGGCATATACACCGGCACCAGGTGCTGGCAGAAAATCCGCCGCTGGTATACAGCGGCAGCCATGATAGAATAGATTTTGGAGAGGAAAAAGAAAAGAAAGGATACGTACTGGCTGATATAAAAAAAGGCAGCTGCAGTTATAAATTTTGTGAACTGCCGACCCGTCCTTTTGTAACAGTAAAGGTAAAGATAAGGCAAGATAATCCCACAGGCGAGATACTGGCTGAATTAGAACAATACGCCAATAGAGATGCTGTACTGCGCCTGATTATTAAAGCATCTAAAGATGATTTTACTGAAATAGATTACCGGGAGGTACGGCGGTTCATTGATAAACATTATTACTACCTTGCTTCTATAAACCGTGAAATATCCGATCAACCCAGTATTCTGCGCAACCCGGAACTAAATGAGCAGCTGGATCCGCTGGAAGCATTTAAAAAATACCTGGAGTCTGCTGATGTAAATTGTGACAAGAATGAGCTGCTTTTAAGAGCTGAAATTTTATACGGCAGGCTGAAAGAGAGGGACATTTTTGGATGATACCGGTGGAATTAAAATTAAAAAACTTTATCAGCTATGGACCAGACGCACCTCCAATTCAATTTGAATGTTTTAACATTGCCTGCCTGACAGGGGA
Organism: Desulfotomaculum sp.; assembly: GCA_017656165.1. Taxonomy (GTDB): domain Bacteria; phylum Bacillota; class Desulfotomaculia; order Desulfotomaculales; family Desulfohalotomaculaceae; genus Desulforadius. Next base: position 12,023 of record JACDOL010000045.1, on the reverse strand, counting down.
TAACGGTAACGGGAAATCAGCACTGTTGGATGCCATTACATGGGCAGTTTGGGGACAGGCAAGGGGAACCGATGAACGAGGTGCCGGTGCAGATGACCTGGTACGCTCTGGGGCAAATGATATGGAAGTGGAGTTTACATTTCTGCTGGAAGGTAATAAATACCGTATTTGCCGCCGGCGTGATAAACGCAGAAAAAAATCGTCTTTAGAATTTCAAATATTTGACGGTAATACCTTTCGATCCATCACTGCTGACTCCATTAATGATACCCAAAAAAAGATTAATCAGGTTCTGCGAATGGACTACCATACTTTTACCAGTTCATCATTTATTCTGCAGGGAAAAGCTGACACCTTTACATCAATGAAACCATCAGAGAGAAAAAAGATACTGGGCGAAATCCTGGGTTTATCGGTATACCGTGATCTTGAAGCCCTGGCCCGTGAAGAAGCAAATGCCAACAATTCCACCTGCAGGGAAATAGATGCCAAGATGGAAGGAATACAGGAAGAACTGGCACTGCAGGAGCAATATAAACTTGAAAAACAAGAGTTGGAGAAAAAATGCCAGAACCTGTACCAGCAGCTGGAAAAAGAACAGACCTTTTTTGAGCAGCTTAGGAGCAGTTTATCAGAACTGCAGCAGGTGCAGGATAAGGTGCTGGAATTACAACATCAACAAGAAGAACAACAAAAACAGATAAATGCCACAAAAAAAAGAATAAAAGATATAAAGGCCCAGGTAAAACAAGGGGAAGAGCTGACCTCCCGGGCTGAAGAAATTGAAAGTAATTACTGTAAACTCCAAGAGTTATACAATCAAGACAGCTTGTACAATGAAAAATCCCGCCGGCTTTTAAAGCTAAACGATGAAAAAAGAGACCTGGAAAAAAAGGTACAAAATGAAAGGCTGGAAATTGAAAAAAAATGCAGCCAGATCCATAGTGAAATGAAGCATTTTCAAAAAATAAGCAGTGAGAAAACTGTGCTTATTAGAAAATTAGCTGAGCTGGAAAATAAATTAATTAATTTAAAACACTATGAAAAGCGGCAGCAGGAATTAAACGAGGCAGTACAAAGATACACCGGAGATATCAGAGAAAGAGAATTTTTAATTAAAAAGGTAAATGAACAATTGTCTGAGCTGCGTGAAAAATATGCAGTCCTGCGGCAGCCTGCAGCCCGCTGCCCCCTGTGCCGGACTGAGCTTACCGGTGAAGACCGGGAAAAGGTATTGAATGAAATGATGGAAGAAGGACAGATGTTAAAAGATGAGCATAAAAAACTGCAGCAGCAGGTACTGGACTTAAATAAAAAGCGGCAGCAGGCAGAGAATGAGTTGAAAATAATAGAAAAACGCTTAGCTGAATATACTGCAGCTGAGAAAGAGTACCCGGTTATTAAACACCGGCTTAACGAAATAAAACAAGCTGAAAAGAAGCAGGAAGAATTAAAATTACAGCTGGATAAAGTAATGAACGATCTTAAAAAAGAAAATTATGCTCTTGAAGAACAAAAGGCTATAAAAAATATTAATATGCAGATACAAGAGCTGGGTTACTGCCCTGAGAAACATAATGAAATTCAAAGGCAGGTATCCTTCCTGAAAAAATATGAACAGGAATACAGTCAACTGCAGGCAGTCCGCGCTACCATTGAAAGCAATAAGGAAAACTTAACGTATTATGAGGAGACTTTAGCATCTCTTGAAAAAACTGCCCAAAGCACTAATAGTCTAATTGAACAGTATAAAGGCCGGCTTAAAGAGCTGGACAGTATTGAGAGAGAATATAAAAAAGCAGAGCAAAAATTGAACAGCATGCGTGAAGAAGTAAGTGAGATAGAACGCCGGCTGGGCATACTGCAGGAAAAACTTGATCGCTGCCGGCGGCTTGAACAGGAAAAACAAAAATTAACGTCTAAAAAGGAAAGAGCGCTGAAAGAAAAAAAATATTACGAAGAATTGGCAAAAAGCTTTGGCAAAAATGGAATTCAGGCTATAATCATTGAAAATGCCATACCGGAATTGGAGCAGGAAGCCAACCGAATACTGCAGCAGATTTCTGATGGCCGACTGACGGTAATGCTGCGTACTCAGAAACCTACCAGGAACAGTAAAAAAGTAATAGAAACCCTTGATATATATATATCTGATGAGACCAGCACCCGTCGCTACGAAATGTTTAGCGGCGGTGAAGCTTTTAAAGTAAATTTTGCCCTGCGGATTGCACTATCAAGACTGCTGGCCAGGCGTGCAGGGGCAAGACTGCAGACGCTGGTAATTGATGAGGGATTTGGTACACAAGATTCTAAAGGTAAAGAAAAACTTGTTCAATCCATTAATGCCATAGCTAAAGATTTTGAAAAAATCATTGTCATTACGCACATTGAAGAATTAAAACATGCTTTTCCGGTTCACGTGGTAGTAACAAAGGGAGAAAACGGCTCTGCTGTGGAAGTACGACAGTAAAAAAACCTGGTACCAAATTGGTACCGGGTTTTTTACTTTAGTCATAAGTTATAATAATTTGTTGGTAAAAAATAGTAATATTTAGCAGGAATAGGAATAAATAGACAGAATTATTTTAGCAGCCCACAGCAGGGAGGAGATGTTATATGGAAAAAATTGATAGGTCTAAAATTCTGCAGGCATTGTCTTTCGTGCTGGAAACATGTGGTGCCCGCAGGCTTGCACTCCGGTATATACAAAAAGCTATTGAAATAAATCCCAGCAATGTAAACCTGCACCTTCAGGCCAGCCGGCTTTGCTTAAGGACAGGGGAAACAGATATGGCTGCATTTCACTGTAAAAAGGCCAATATCGGTGTTGGTTTAAAGGGATTTACACTATGGTTCAAAAAAGAAAAAATTAAAGCGAAAAAAAGTGTTAATAAGCAGGATGTGGCAGATACATTTAATAACAGCGGGTTATATCTAATGAAACACGGACGTTACAAGGAAGCAGCAGCATGTTTTAAGCAGGCTTTAAAGGCAGGGGGTAGAGATCCAGCTGTATTAATTAATCTAGGAATTGCTTATACTAAAACAGGTAGGCATAAAGATGCGGTTAATGTACTGGAGCAGGCACAAAAACTGGGCTTTAACAGTTATGACCTGCTAATAAATAAAGGGTATAACTTGTTTTATTTAGATAAATACGAGGAAGCCGCAGATTGCTATGAATCCGCAGCTGAATTATCTTCCCGGGATTCCACAGTACTTTGCAACTTGGGATCTTGCTACCAGCGATTAAGCAAATATAATAAAGCTGTAAAATACTATCAATTGGCAATAAAAATAAATTCTAAAGATGCTGCTGCTTACAATAACCTTGCACTCTGCCTAGAAAAGCTTGAGAACTTGGATGAGGCTGTAAACATTTATATTAAAGCTCTGGAATTGGAACCCAACAATGCTATCATTATAACTAACTACGCAGCCTGTTTAAGCAGAATGGGGCAGTTAAAAGAGGCGCTGAAGTGGTGTGATAAAGCACTGGAGTTAAAGCCTGAAAATTACGTAACCTGGGGCTTAAAAGGAAACCTTCTTATGGATATGGGTAGAGCAAGTGATGCGGCAAAAGCATACTCTAGGGCTTTGGGATTAGCTTCTTAAAAAAGTATATTAAAATGTCCTTGGCAAAAGCTGAGGCATTTTTTTTTAAAGGAGATGTGCGAAAAATGAAGAATATAGTAATTCCTGGGCAGTTGACACATAATAAATCTAAGGAGGAACTGTCATGTATGAATTAATGATAAAGATGAATTTTGATGCTGCCCATAAATTGTGCGGGTACCGGGGAAATTGTGCCAATGTACACGGGCACACTTGGATTGTTGAAGTTACTGTGGCTGGCAGCAAACTTAATTCCCTAGGTTTGCTGATAGATTTTAAGGAATTAAAAAAAATTGTAGGCCGTATAATCGAACAGTTAGATCACAGCTATTTAAATGAACTGCCAGCTTTTGCTCACGGAGGAGAAATGAGCAATCCTACTGCCGAGAATTTAAGCTGTTACATATATAAGAAAGTTAAAGCAGAACTAAACAGTAATTATCCAGAAGTAAAATTATCAAGGGTCAATGTTTGGGAATCCCCAACGTCTTGTGCTAGCTACTGGGAGGAATAAGTCATGAAGAGTATAGTCTTACTTTCAGCTGGGTTGGATTCAACTGTGTGCTTAGCTCATGCATTAAAGGAGTCAGTGGTAGAATTATGTTTGACGTTTGATTATGGTCAAAAGGCTGCCTGTCAGGAGATAAAATATGCTAAAGCACTGGCAGAGTATTACCAGCTGCCCCATAAAGTAATCAAGTTGGACTTTTTTCGTCAGCTAGATGCTGGTGCATTAATTAAAGATAACTTAAGCATACCATCTCTGGAAAAAGAAAATCTTGATGATTTACAGAAGACAAAGGAAACAGCTGCGGCAGTATGGGTTCCCAACAGGAACGGTATTTTTGTAAACATTGCCGCTGGTTTTGCTGAAGCTCTGCAGTGCCAGCTGGTGGTAGCTGGCTTTAATGCTGAGGAAGCAGCTGCATTTCCAGACAATAGTGCAGAATATGTTAGTGCCGCCAACAAAGCTTTAAAATACAGCACCTCCAATAAAGTACGTGTAGTTAGTTATACCCAGCTTTTAAATAAAGTTGAAATTGCTGAACTGGGAAAAAGGCTTAATATCCCTTGGAAACTTGTATGGAGCTGCTATTATGGTAATGATGAAATGTGCGGTCACTGTGAAAGCTGCCGCCGTTTTTACAGGGCCTTAGAACAGGCAAATATTACACTGTAATCTGGGGGGTAAAAATTGATTAGAAAATTTGTTCAAGAAATTACTCACTATGATGGAACACAGCTAAGCTCTCTTTGGGCTTTTAGAAACCTTGGTATTCAAGGGGATAGTATTATCAGTTTCCGCGGTTCTTGTAACGTCAGCCTTTCCCATATGGTGGATCTAGCTGATGTTAGAGCAGGTGAAGATATATATAGTGAAGATATGCTGCATTTTATAATTGAACATTTCGACATGGACTTGGAAAAAACAATAACACGCCAGCGGCTGCTTATTTCTATTATTAAAGAAATATTAGAAGAAAAAACAAGCTGTCATTTAAAAAGGCGTGGTGATGACTTGTACCAGGGTAACCGGAAGCTGTCAGTTTCAATTGCCACATTGAGCCCTGTTTCCTCAATGATTCATACCGGTATTAACATATCTTCACGAAATACCCCGGTACCTACAGTAAGTATATCTGAACTAGGTTGGCCGGAAGAACGCAGTTCTGAACTGGCTGAACTAATAAGTAAGCGTTATATTGATGAGATAAATAGTATTAAAATGGCCCGTTGTAAAGTAAGGGGTGTGGATTAAAAATTGAAAGTACCGCTTTTAGAGATTTTCTCCAGTGTACAAGGGGAAGGACCACTGGTGGGATACCGGCAGCTTTTTCTACGCTTAGCTGGATGCAATCTCAACTGCCGTTACTGTGATACTAAACATGCTGTTTCTTGCGGCAAGTGCAAAATTGAAAAAAAAGCTGGCAGCAGTAATTTTGAATATATTTCTACGCCCCTTGAAATAGACAAATTATTACAAATAATTCAAGAGAATTATGATCTTAATAAACATCATTCTGTAAGTATTACCGGTGGAGAACCACTAATTCACTATGAAATATTAAAAATACTGCTTCCTAAGATAAAAAAATTAACAAAAAGTATCTTTTTGGAAACTAATGGTACCCTCCCGGGTGAACTCCAAGAAGTACTGAAGTTTATTGATTTTATAAGTATGGATATAAAACTACCCAGTGCAGCAAAAATTAGCCCCTGCTGGGAAAGTCACCGGAAATTTTTAAGAGCTGCATTATCCCGGGAGATATATTTATATATTAAAATAGTTGTAAGCAGTAATACCGTTGAAGAAGAATTAAAGACAGCATGTAAGTTGATAAAAGATGAGGCACCTGGTATACCTTTAATTATACAACCAGTTACCCCTCATAATAGTGTTAAAGCCCCCACTACCCGGCAGCTTTTAAAATGGCAGGAAATGTTACTTGACTACTTGAATGATGTAAGAATTATACCACAAACGCATCGGGCGCTGGGTTTACTGTAGAATTACATTAAAGGAGCGGTGTTATAGTGGCTGAAAAAATAGATACATCAAAAATAGAACAGGCAGTGCACATGATTTTGGAAGCTATCGGGGAAGACCCAAACCGGGAAGGATTAAGAGATACTCCTAAAAGGGTGGCCAGGATGTACTGCGAATTTTTCAGCGGCCTGCATGAAGATCCGCTGGAACATTTAGAAAAGATATTTTCAGAAGAACACGAAGAAATGGTTTTAGTGAGGGATATACCTCTTTATTCCATCTGTGAACATCACTTAATACCTTTTTTTGGTAAAGCCCACGTTGCATATATACCCAGGAACGGGAATGTTACTGGGCTTTCAAAACTAGCCCGCGTTGTAGAAGGGTATTCCAGAAGGCCTCAGCTGCAGGAAAGATTGACTTCGCAAATAGCTGACGGTATAATGAAAAAATTAAACCCCTATGGAGTAGTAGTAGTAATAGAAGCTGAGCATATGTGTATGACTATGAGGGGGGTCCGAAAACCGGGAGCTAAAACAGTAACCTCGGCAGTTAGAGGAATTTTTGAAAAAAATCAAGCTACCCGTACAGAAGCATTTTCATTAATTTTAAGATAAGTTATTTATATGGAGGGGTATTAATGTCTGATGGTGAAAAGAGAGAACCTAAATTAGAGCTTATAGCTCATAAATCTTTTTCATATTACAGTGATATGTACAAAGTAGTTGATTTCTTAAATAAGACATTAAAAGATAAAAAACTAATATTTGGATTAACTAAAGATAAGGATAAAATGACAATAAATATTTATGAAACATAGGAGGATATATGCGCTTCTTAGTCTCAAATGATGATGGAGTATATGCTGATGGAATAAAGGTTTTAACCCGTGCTTTAGAGGAACTGGGACAAGTAACGGTGGTGGCCCCGGATAGGGAAAGAAGCGCCACCGGTCACGGTATAACAGTATATCGTCCCCTCCGTACAAGGGAAATAAAATATAAAAATAGTACTGCAAAGGTATATGCTGTAGATGGTACTCCAGCCGATTGTGTAAAGTTGGGCCTTGAAGCATTGATGACAACCCCACCTGACATGGTTATATCTGGTATAAATCTCGGACCCAATCTAGGAACCGATGTATTATACTCAGGCACTGTGTCTGCTGCTTATGAGGGAATAATAAATGGAGTACCAGCAATGGCTGTATCAATAAACACCTGGGAAAATCCAGATTTTACTTATGCAGTTAATTTTATTAAAGAATATGTACCTTATGTTTTGCAGCATGAACTGCCCGAAGGTGTATTATTAAATGTTAATATCCCCAACGGAATTGAGCCAAAGGGCATTAAGGTTTCAAGGTTGGGGTACAGGAGATATATTGACGTATTTGATAAACGTACTGACCCCAGGGGAAGAACATATTATTGGCTGGCTGGCGAGCCTAAAAACCTGGATGAAGATGACCCTACCACAGATGTAAATGCTGTTAAAAAAGGTTATATTTCTGTAACACCATTACAAATGGATGTTACCCATTATAACTTTCTTGAAGAACTGAAAAAATGGCCCGTTAACACACGGCGAGAGTAGGGTGCGGTACATCAGAATACCGCACCTTATTATTTCGACCGCAGTCACGTGATGACATATCTCCCCAACCAAGTTTTTTAATTTCATCATCTATACCAATGTATTTAGCAGCTTCATATTTAAAATTATCTAAAACTGAATGCGGAAGAAGTTTTTTGTATCAGTAAACTGTGCCATATAATTCCCCTCCTGATTATCTTAAATTATTAATTATTATGCTGCAGTTAGCTTATCTTTATGGCGCTGTAAAATTACCTTATTTAGATAAATCTGCGAAAAATTCTTTTAAGACGGTCGATATCTTGAGGTGGAACGCCGCCTATAACAATTAAGCTGATGATATATACCAGCAGTCCACCAAATACTGACCCGATAGTGGATAATAGTGGTGAGCTTATGGCAGAAGATATTTCTTTATTAACTAAAAATACTGTTAAAGACATTAACACAGCCGATAAAAAAGGTTTCCAGAAAGAGTTTATTATTTGCATACGAAAACCAATTAAATTTTTTAAATCTGCATAATTTAATACGGCCATTATAGTACAGTAAATTACTGCTGAAATAGCTGTACCGTTAATGCCAAGTACTGGATTAGATGTAAGAGTATAAATCCCTATAATTTTAAAAGAAGAAGCAATTACTAGGTTTTTAAAAGGGCGGGCTGCTTCTCCCATGCCTTGTAGTATGCCGGTGGTGGTTTGAGAAAAGTATAAAAATAAACCACCAACTGCCATAATGGCCAAACTATTTCCTGCTTCTTGGTAACCGAAAAGAAGCCCGCATAATTTTTCCGGTATAAATAAAAACAATACAATACAGGGTAATGCAGCCAAATTTGTCAGTCTGATTGCTTCAGAAGTTCGTAATTGAACCAGTCTAATATTATTTTGTGCCATGGCGTCAGATATTGCCGGTATCAAGGCTGTGGCCAGCGCGGATGTGATAATGCCTGGAGTGATCAGGAGAGTTTGAGCAATACCTACAAATTGGCCATATATTGAAGTAGCCTGCTGCAAAGTACAACCGCCTGCCTGCAGTCGATGTGGAATAAGTACTGCTTCTAGACTCATAATTGATGTAGAAATAAATCTTGTTAAAGTTACAGGTATGCCAAGGGTAAATATCCTTTTAAGGGAGGTAATAATATTTTCATTATGATGATAACTACACTGTGGAATAGTGGGGCGTGCCCGCATAAAAATAAACAACATGGTAAGAAAACCTGTCAATTCACCGCATACAACCCCCAGTGAAATACCTATTGCGGCATATTCAATTCCCCTGGGAAGCAGCATGTAAGCTATACCCAAGCCTGCAGATACTCTAATTAACTGCTCAATTACTTGTGTCACAGCAGTTGGGGTCATCTGCTGCAGTCCTTGAAAAAAACCTCTAAAGGCAGAACATAAAGAAACAATAAAAATTCCCGGAATTAAAGCCACAAAGCTGAAATAAACCTTTGGATTAGGAAAGTAATATTTTATTAATAAAGGTGCTGCCAGATATAAACACGCAGTAAATATTACACCTGAGAACAATAACAGCAGTAAACAAATATAAAATATTCGATAAGCACCACGGATGTTATTATTAGCTACTTCTTCAGCAACAAGTTTTGATATTGCCAGGGGTATTCCCATTGTTGATACAACCAAAACCATCACATAAACAGGGTAAACCATATTAAACAAGCCCACACCCTCGGGCTTGATTAGTCTTATTACAACCATTTGATAAATAAAACCGTTAATACGATTAAACAAACTGGCAGTGAGAAGTACAGCGGCACCGTAGATAAAAGATTGCTTTTTCATATCCTTACTCCTTGTACACTTATCGTATAAAATGTCTATGCCTGATAAATACCCTCTATGTGAATGAATTTGTCGAAAATAAATAAATTAATTTTCTATTCAAACAAGGAAATTATGTGAGTTTGTAGAATAAATCACATATAAATTAATTTTATGTTATGAATAAATTAAGCAGTCGTTAACATAGAGTATTCGATATAGTCCCATAATTAAAAAAATTGGAAATAATAATAAAAACTGATATACTTCAAAAAATAGTACGAACTAAAAGGGGGAGTGGACTTGAAACGCTATTCAAGTGACAAAATCCGAAATATTGCTCTGGTGGGACATGGCGGCAATGGTAAAACCACATTAGTGGAAGCAATGATGTTTAACACCGGTGTGATATCTCGGATGGGAAAAGTGGAAGAAGGAAATACCGTTTCAGACTATCAACCTGAGGAAACAGCAAGACACTCGACTGTACACACCAGTCTTGTTCCTGTGGAATGGGATAGTGTAAAATTAAATTTTTTAGACACCCCTGGTTTTTCGGATTTTATTTATGAAGTTAAGGGCGCCTTACGGGTAGTAGACAGCTGTCTGTTTTTATTTTCAGCAGTTGATGGTGTTCAAGTTCAGCATGAAATTATATGGAAGGATGCAGAAAAGGCTGAATTGCCTAAGGTAGCCTTTATTAATAAATTGGACCGTGAAAACGCAAGCTTTAGTAAGCTGTTTGATGGTATGAAGAATATGTTTAAAGCAAATTTTGTCCCTATTAACTTTCCAATTGGAGAAGCTGATGCTTTCAAGGGGATAGTGGATGTTTTAAATTTAAAAGCCTATGAGTTTAGTAATGATGGTAAACCTAAAGAAATTGAAATACCTGCTGAATATAAAGATCAGCTTGATGAATATCGAGAACTGCTGATTGAAGCAGCAGCTGAGGGGGACGATGACCTTACTTTAAAATACCTGGAAGGGGAAGAATTGACACCGGATGAAATTAAGCTGGGACTGCAAAAAACCATTTCAGCAGCAAAAGTTGTACCTGTATTATGCGGGTCAGCCACTCAAAATATGGGAATTTATAATTTATGTGATTTTCTAGCTCAATATATGCCTAAACCAGAGTGTGAAGATGGGCCTATGGCAGCTCTTGTCTATAAGACATTGGCAGACCCTTACGTTGGACGTATGAACTTTGTTCGCGTCTTCCGCGGTACGTTAAAAGCAGATACACAAGTATATAATCCCAATAAAGATAAAAATGAAAAAATTGGCCAAGTGCTTTACGTAAGGGGCAAACAATCAGAGCAGACAACAGAAGTGCCATGCGGGGATATGGCTGTTGTTGTTAAATTAACAAATACTGTTTCTGGAAACACATTGTGTGACAAGAATAATAAAGAGGTACTAGATGGTATAGATTTCCCCGAACCAAATTATACCTGTGCAATAGTACCCAAGAGTAAAAATGATGAAGATAAGCTTGGTGACGCCATCAGTAAAATAATTGAGGAAGATCCATCATTAAAGATGGAGAAGAATACAGAAACTAGACAAACCCTTTTAACGGGAATGGGAGAGGCGCATTTAAACATTGTAATAAATAAATTAAAGAATCGTTACGGTGTAGATGTAACCACTGAAGATGTTAAAGTAGCTTATCGCGAAACCATTAGAGGTACTGTTGAAGCCGAGGGTAAGCATAAAAAACAATCTGGCGGACGCGGTCAATATGGTCACGTATTCATTCGCTTTGAACCTCTAGAAGACGGAGAATTTGAATTCCATGAAGAAATTTTTGGTGGTGCAGTACCCAAAAACTATTTCCCAGCGGTTGAAAAAGGCTTGCGCGAAGCAATGTTAAACGGTGTTCTGGCAGGCTATCCAACTGTAGGGATAAAAGCTACATTATATGATGGTTCTTATCACAGTGTAGATTCATCAGAAATGGCATTTAAAATTGCTGCTTCCTTGGCATTTAAGAATGGTATACCAAAAGCTAAACCTGTACTATTGGAACCCGTTATGTATGTTGAAGTAACTGTACCTGACGAGTTCATGGGAGATATAATGGGTGATTTAAATACTAAACGCGGTAGAGTACTGGGAACTGAACAGCATGAAGATGGTACTACAATTAAAGCGCACGTGCCTCAAGCGGAAATGTTTAAGTATGCCAATGATTTAAAATCAAAAACCCAGGGCCGGGGGCAATTTAAAATGGAATTTTACAACTATGAAGAAGTTCCTCCCAATCTGGCTGAAAAAATCATTGAAGAAGCACAGAAAGAAAAAGCTGAAAATTAAAGTAAAAAAATGGCAGAAGCGCTGCACTTCTGCCATTTTTTTACTTTTTAGGAATGGTTTTCTCTGGTGTATGCTCCTCAGCAAACTCAGCTAATTCACGGGTAATTTCACCGCATTCAGATTTTGTGCTGTTTTCCCTGGTATATATTGGAGTGTTATTTAATTCACCAAAATTATAATTGTATTTTTCTTTTAATTTATTATTC
>JACDOL010000044.1 GCA_017656165.1 Desulfotomaculum sp. | reverse complement strand
TTAACTTAAAAAAGGCGCCGCTGGTGAAGTGCTACCACCAAGAGGCGCCATTGCCTTTAATATTTACTTTAAATATATGCATATACATCAGAAATGTGAATAAAACTATTTTCCAAATATTAACTACAAATAGATTTATTGAATTTGATACTGCCCGCTGTGCCATAATAGCAGATGGAGGGGGTAGATTTGGACTGGCACGGTTTTTTATTTGGGGCTCAACAACTGCCGCTGCCGCTAATTATGCTGCGGGCAGTGCTTTTGTACACGGCCACCGTGGTGGCCACCCGGGTGCTTCGCTTTCGCCATATAGGTATTTTGGCTAAACATAATTACCTGGTGGCAGCGGCAGTTGTCGGTGTGGCAGGGGCCGGAATAATAAATTCCCGCTACCCGCTGGTACTGGGCCTTTTATCTATTGCATCGCTGACGTTAATAGGTATGGGCCTTTCTTACTTGGATTTAAAGCTTCCTCAATATTTGCGAAATAACCCTATTCCCCTTATCAGTTACGGTAAAATGAATAAGAAACAACTGAGAAAGGCAAGCATGACCATTGACAACCTGCTGGGACAGTTAAGACTGAACGGTGTTTTTGACTTGAATAATGTAGACAGTGCATACTTTGAATCCACCGGGAAGGTGAGCGTTTTTAAAAAGCCTGAATCTCAGCCGGTGCTCCGCCAGCAGATGGGTTTACCCCATAAAAATGCCAGCCCCCCTGCGCAGCTTGTTTATGACGGTGAAATAATGGAAGAAAACTTACATAAGCTTGGTTTAGATAAAAAATGGCTGGAAACAGAACTGCAAAAGCAGGGGTTTGCTTCTCACAAAAATGTCTTCCTTGCTGCCCTGCTGGCAGACGGCACATTATATGTGTGCAGCCTTTAGGGTGGTGATTTAAAATTACAGGCGGATGGGAATTTGTTTGGCGAGCGGTGGGAGTGGGAGTGATTTTTTTTATTCTTAACCTGCTGCTGCCCCGGAGAATAACCAGTGTTTTTGATGGTTATGATTTTGTTTTTTTATGGCTTTTTGGAGGGTTGGCTGCTTCTCCCCTGGTAAACAGTAATGTTAGTTTTACACATTCCATAGCGGCAATGCTGGCGGTTTCTTTCTGCCATATTGGGCTGTCTAAAATGGCAATTAGCAGCCCACGTATTTCTAGATTAATTACCGGCAGGCCCGTTATGCTGGTAAAAAACGGAAAAGTACTGAAGGAGAATATGCGGCAGGCACTGGTCCCCACCTGGATACTGCTGTCAGAACTTAGGTCTGCCGGGCTGGCAGACTTTTCCCAGGTGGAATATGCTGTCTTGGAGTGCTGCGGTAGAATAAGCATCATTCCCAAAGTAGAATTTTGGCCTGTCACCGCCCGGGACTTAAATATGCGTTCTGAGCCGGTTTGTTCGCCTTACCTTGTGGTGGAAGATGGAAAAATAGTTGCAAAGAACTTAGCTCGCCTTGGGTATGATGAGAAATGGCTTAGGAGTGAACTGGCCAGGCAGGGTGTAGCACGATTAACGGATGTTTACATTGCCAGCGTTGACGCCAGGGGCAGAGTTTATGTCAGCTGCAGGGAATAATGGGGGTGATGCTTTGATTACAGGAATAACTGAACTGGAAACTGCACTGTTTATTATGATGGAAAATGAAAAGAAAACAGCGGAATTATTTAATAAAGCTGCAGAAAAAGTAATGGACCCTGGGTTGAAAAAATTGTTTAAAGAATTGGAGCAGTGCTCACGCAACCACCACAGCCAAATTTATGACTTTAGGAAGCAAAAAACATGGAATGGACAGTGGGTAAAAAAATTGTTGTGCCTAGAGATTGAAAGCCACAGTTTTTATAACAGGATGGCTGCCCAGGCAACAGATCCTTCCACCCGGCAGTTATTTAAGCAGTTAAGGGATTCTAAAATGAGAAGCATAACCCTGCTGCAGGAGGAATTAGAGCGGCAGAAAAAGAAATAATATGTCAAATGCTGCAGGGGAGAATCCGCGGTGTATCAAACCAGGGTAGTAATAATAGATTCCGACCCAAATTCATGCCGGCGTTTAAAAGAACAATTAAATGCTGCGGGGCATATTGTGGTTGCTGATGTGGGCGATGCTAGGCAGGGAATTCGTTATATTTTTCAAACGCAGCCTGACGTGATAATTCTATCAGCTGCTGTGGGTGTCCAGCTTATTAAACTTATAGAAGAACACCGGGTGGCACCAGTTATAATTATTTGTGAACCTTATCCCGATTTTATTGCAGAACTGGAAAAATCATGGGTGTTTGGTCTTATAACACCGGACATGAATGAAGTTATGGTAGATTGTGTTATTCAATTAGCTGTCAACAATTTTAAGAAGCTGTGCCGGTTAGAAGAAGAAGTACGGGGTTTGAAGAAAACACTGGAAGAACGGAAAATTATCGAGCAGGCAAAGGGTTTAATAATGGAAAAGAAAGGCTGCAGTGAAAGAAAAGCATTTCAATACCTGCGCAAACTGAGCATGGACCACTGTATTCCCCTGGCCAAGGTTGCCCAGCAGGTAATAAAATTGTACCAAAAATAACATGTATACAATATAATTCATCTATAATTATTGAATTATTTATTTTGCGTTTCTATAATAGTTGGTGTGGTAGCTAACAACAAACAAGTGGTTTGTAGGGCAACGACGTCCTACCCAGGTCTGTAGAGTTTATGCAGGCCCGGTAGGGCGTTTTATTTTTACTATCAGAATTTTAGGATGGTAGTATAAGTTTTGACCAGCCAAGGTATTTACCAAGGTTTTATTTTTTCATTGCAGGTGATAATGTGAATACTTTTACTATCCAAGATGTACTGGAAAAGGCAAAAGAATATAATGTTAAGTTTATCCGCCTCCAATTTACCGATATTTTAGGGGTCTTTAAAAACATTGCAGTAACAGTAGAAGAACTGGAACGGGCTTTGGCAGGAAAAGTTGCCTTTGACAGCTCAGTAATTGAAGGGCTAATGGGCAATAAAGAGTCAGATATTTATCTTGTTCCCGATCCTACTACATTTAAAATATTTCCCTGGCGTCCCCGGGAGGGAGCTGTAGCCAGGTTAATTTGTGATGTATATACACCAGATAATAAGCCTTTTGAGGCCTGTTCACGATCTGTGCTGAAAAAAGTTCTCCAGGATGCACAGGACTTGGGATACCAGCTGCAGGTAGGAGCGGAAATTGAATTTTTCTTGTTCCACCTGGATGAGCGGGATGCTCCCACCACTGAGACCCATGACCAGGCAGGATACTGCGACCTGAGCCCGGTGGACCTGGGGGAAAATGCCCGCCGGGATATGGTGCTTACTTTGGAAGAAATGGGTTTTGAAATTGCTTCGTCACACCATGAAATTGCACCAGGTCAGCATGAAATATTTATTAAGGAAGACAATGCGCTGGCCATGGCAGACAAGATTGCCACTTTTAAATTTGTGGTGCGGACCATTGCCCAGCGCCACGGCCTGCATGCTTCATTTATGCCAAAGCCGCTGGCCCACTGCAGCGGATCGGGGATGAACCTGCATTTTTCATTATGGCAGGATGGGAAAAATGCATTTTATGATGCCGGAGGTTCCATGGAGTTAAGCAGGGATGCATATTATTTTATCAGCGGTCTGCTTAACCATGCACCAGCCCTTACAGCTGTTACTAACCCACTGGTTAATTCATATAAGCGGCTTTTATCCAATGGTGTGGCGTCCTTTTTAGCTGCCTGGTCCGATGAAAGCCGTGGTGCAATTATCAGGGTTCCCGCACAAAGAGGGGATTATACCAAGCTGGTACTGCGCAGCCCTGATCCTACCTGCAATCCGTACCTGGCCATTGCAGCAGTTTTAAAATGCGGGTTGGATGGGATAAAAAATAAAATTCAGCCCCCCGCTAAACTGGCGGAAAACGACGGCAGCATTAAGGAATTAAAACCGGCGGAACTGCCAAACAATTTAGGGGAAGCCCTTAAAGCCATGGAAAATGATGAACTGCTGGCAGAAGTGCTGGGACAGCGGATTTTCAGTCGTTACCTGCAAGCAAAGAAACTGGAATGGAACAGGTTCCAGATGGAAGTCCATTCCTGGGAACTAAAAGAGTACCTAACCTATTACTAGTTAAAAACTTTTGGTATAAAACCAAAGATAAAATATATCACAGAGAAAAAAGGAGAGGATGGTTTACAAATGTCTTTCAGCAAAGGTATCAACGCAACTGCAGCAACTTTAACTAAGGCTCGTACCGGTAATAATGTATGTCCTTTTTCCGGTATGTGCGTCACCTGCCTGGACGGCTGCCCGGGCTTGTGTGAAATTGGTAAATCTTCTATCCGGGGTAAAGAAGTTTTATATCCCCAGCCTTTTGGTAAAACAACATCTGCTTCTGAAAAGGATTACCCCGTTGATTATTCTCACTTTAACATCATGGGTACCGCAGTAGGGGCACATGGTGTTGAAGCTGACCCTGATAAAGCTATTTTCCCAGCTGTTGATTTGACCACCGAAGTGGGAAATGAGCACAAAATTAAATTGGATCTGCCCATCGTTGTATGTGCTATGGGTTCTACCAATGTAGCTGCGGAAAACTGGGAACACCTGGCTGCAGGAGCTGCCCTGACTGGAACCGGCATTGTTATTGGTGAAAACGTTTGTGCAATGGACCCCAACGTGGAAATTAAAAACGGGCGGGTAGTGCACTCCCCCAATTTAGAAAACCGTGTTAACTACTTTAAACGCTGGTACAATGGGGAATCTGGTTTTACTGCAGTTCAGGCTAACGTAGAAGATACAAAATTAGGTGTACAGGAATATGCCATCGAAAAACTGGGCGTTGAAGCAGTAGAACTGAAGTGGGGTCAGGGTGCAAAAGATATCGGCGGTGAAGTTAAGCTGAACACCCTGGAGCGGGCCCTGCAGTTAAAGAGCCGCGGCTACATCGTGCTGCCTGACCCGGAAGATCCGAAAGTACAGAAAGCATTCAAGGCTGGTGCCTTTAAAGAATTTGAGCGCCATTCCCGGATTGGAATGGTAGATGAAGAATCTTTCCACAAGCGTGTAGAAGAACTTCGTGCTGCCGGTGCTAAGTTTATTTCCTTAAAAACCGGTGCATACCGTCCTGCTGACCTGGCCAGGGCTGTAAAATATGCTTCTGATGCCAAACTGGATATGCTGACTGTAGACGGTGCCGGCGGGGGTACTGGTATGAGCCCGTGGCGGATGATGAACGAATGGGGTGTACCCACTGTTTACATTCAAGGCCTGCTGACCAAGTACCTGGATAAACTGGCTGCTCAAGGCAGATATGTGCCTCCTGTGGTTATAGCCGGCGGATTTACTCTTGAAGATCACATGTTCAAGGGATTAGCCATGAGTGCTCCTTACGTTAAAGCCATTGGTATGGCTCGTTCTCCGCTCACTGCTGCCATGGTTGGTAAAACTGTTGGTACAGCAATTAAGAGCGGCAGGGTTCCAGCTGAATATAAGAAATACGGCGAAACCCTGGAGCAGGTATTCATTGCTGCTTCTACACTGAAAGAAAAACTGGGCGACGAATTTGAGAACCTGCCGGTAGGTGCCATTGGGGTATACACCTACTATGAGCGTTTGGCCCAGGGCCTGCGTCAATTCATGTGCGGTGCCCGTAAGTTTGCCCTTGAATATATAACCCGTGATGACATTGCTGCCTTAACTAAAGAAGCAGCTGAAATTGGCGGTATCAGGTACATCATGGACTTAGATGCAGAAGAAGCTGAAAAAATTTTAAGCTAAGTATTGACTGATTAATTAACAGAAAGTATAATTTTACGTAGTTAAATATTTAGCTCGATACAATGGTGTATCAATTGAGGCAATGGGGCTCTCGTAGGTTATTTTCCTGCGAGGGCTTTTTTATTTCCCTATCAAATGCAGCCAAGGTATTTACCGGGTAAAACGACAGCTGCCAAAGTCATAGAACAGCGGTGTAAATACCTTGGGGTAATAAAACCAGTGGTTTTATACATATGGAGCGAGGTGACTCCATGGAAGGACAGAGAATTATCCTGGCCGAAGCTGATACCAGCTGCCGCAGTAATATTAAGTCTATTTTGGTTAAGGCAGGGTACATGGTGATTGGAGAAGCAAAGGATGGTGTTACCGCAATTAAAATGGTGCGGAGCAGGCAGCCGGATCTGGCAATTATAGACTTATCCCTGCCGGGAATGGGTGGAATGGAAGTTGCTAAAATATTAAATGAAGATAAGCTGGCACCGGTTATTCTTACAGCCAACAGTTACAGGCAGGAACTGCTGGATAAAATACGGGGTGTCAGGGTGCAGGGGTTTTTAATTAAACCGCTTGAGGAGAGCAGTCTAGTACCGGCTGTGGAACTGGCACTGGCAAACTATCATGAAATGGTAAAACTAGAAGAAAAAGTTAAAGAATTAAATGTTAAACTGGAAAACCGCAAGATAATTGAAAAAGCCAAGGGAATTTTAATGGAAACCATGAGACTAACTGAAGAACAGGCTTTTAAAAAGCTGCAGAAACAAAGTATGAACAAGCGGGTAAGTATGCGTGCAGTAGCTGAAGCAGTAATTATGGCTCACAACTTAAAAAAAGGGGAGTAAAATAATAAAAGTTAATATTAAAGCACAATGATGTGCTGATTAAGGCAACGGTGCCTTTGCAGGAGGAGTATAATCTCTGCCTGCAAAGGCTTTTTTATTTCGAGAAAACAAAATATTATAGGGAAAGGTGGACAGACACATGACGGAACAGCAAAAACAAGAAGTACTGGAAAAAGCACGTGAGGCTGGTGTTAAATTTATAAGGCTGCAGTTTACTGACGTTACCGGTGTGTTGAAAAACATTGCCATTACAGTGGAGCAGCTGAAAAAAGCCTTAGACGGCGAAATGATGTTTGATGGTTCATCCATTGATGGTTTTGTGCGTATTGAAGAATCGGATATGTATTTAAAGCCCGATCCCAGCACCTTTGTAGTATTTCCCTGGCGTCCCAGGGAAGGGGCGGTGGCCCGCTTGATATGCGATGTTTATAACCCCGACGGAACACCTTTCAGCGGGTGTCCTCGAAATGCTTTGAAGCGGGTGCTTAAAGAGGCCCGGGATATGGGTTACAGCATGGCTGTCGGTCCTGAACTGGAATTTTTCTTATTTCAGGTGGATGATGAAGGGAAGCCCACCCTTAAAACTCATGACCGGGCCGGGTACTTTGACATGTCACCTGTGGATATGGGAGAAAATGCCCGCCGCCACATGGTTCTGACACTGGAAGAAATGGGATTTGAAATTGAGGCTTCTCACCACGAAGTGGCACCTGGGCAGCATGAAATTGATTTTAAATATTCTGATGCCCTGGATGTGGCAGACAAAATTGTTACCTTTAAATTTGTAATTCGAACAATTGCCCAGCGGCATGGCCTGCATGCTACCTTTATGCCTAAGCCTATTTTTGGTATTAACGGCTCTGGGATGCACGCCAACCAGTCATTAATAACACTGGATGGGCAGAACGCATTTTATGATCCCAGTGCGCCGGAACAGCTAAGTGAAACAGCCTACCAGTATATTGCTGGTTTGCTTAAACATGCCCGGGCCTTTGCGGCTGTGACTAACCCGACAGTAAACTCCTACAAGCGTTTAGTACCGGGTTTTGAGGCACCTGTTTACCTGGCCTGGTCGTGCCGCAACCGCAGCCCGCTTATTCGTATCCCTGCTAAACGGGGGATGTCCACAAGGGTTGAACTGCGCAGTCCGGACCCATCATGCAACCCGTATTTAGCAATTGCCGTAATGCTTAAAGCCGGTTTGGACGGAATTAAAAATAAGCTGCAGCCTCCTTCTGCCACTGACCGCAACATTTATGAAATGACTGCTGACGAAAGGGAGCAGCTTGGTATTAAAAGCCTCCCCAGCAGCTTAAAGGAAGCAATAGATGAGCTGAGTAAAGACGATGTTATTCGTTCAGCCCTGGGTGAACATATTTATGAAAAGTTTGTACAGGCAAAACTTAAAGAATGGGATGACTACCGTACCAAAGTTCACCCCTGGGAAGTTGAAAATTATTTAACCAAGTTTTAAAGCCTGAATAAGGCTTTAATGTAAACCATCCTTTCCTAACACCTTCCTAACTGGGAAGGTGTCTTTTTTAATGTTGGCATAAAACAGCAGTATTTTGTAGAAGTATGTAAAATTTTATGTATACAACATTCATGCAAAAAAGTCCTGACACGTTTTAAGATAAATGATATACTATAATAACAGGAGACTCTTAAAACTTAATATTGCTGTTACAACGGTGTAACAGCAGGATAAAGGCAATGGGGCCTTACTGTAATGCTGTGAAATAGTAGCATTGCGGTGTAGGCCTTTTTATTTGTAAATTAACAATGTTGATATTATATAAAAATTATGGTGAGGAGAGTGTAAGCCGCAATGCCAAAGTTAACAGCAGATGATGTGAAAGCACTATGTAAAGAGCACAATGTTAAATTTATACGCCTGCAGTTCACTGATATTTTTGGCGTATTAAAAAACGTTGCTATTACTGTGGAACAGCTGGATAAGGCCCTTAACAATGAACTGATGTTTGACGGCTCTTCAATTGAAGGGTTTGTACGGATTGAAGAGTCAGATATGTACCTGCATCCGGACCCCAATACTTTTCAAATATTTCCCTGGAAGCCGAGGGAGGGTGCAACTGCTCGTTTGATTTGTGATATTTACAACAGCGACGGTACTCCCTTTATTGGGGACCCTCGCTATGTACTTCGCCGTGCTATTGCAGAAGCAGAACAAATGGGCTTTTCTATGAATGTGGGCCCGGAAGCTGAATTTTTCCTGTTTCATGTAGACGCAGAAGGACGGCCTACCACTATTACTCACGACCGGGCAGGTTACTTTGACCTAACACCTGTTGACCTGGGTGAAGATGCCCGCCGGGATATGGTGCTGGTACTGGAAGAAATGGGTTTTGAGGTAGAGGCATCTCACCACGAGGTAGCTCCTGGACAGCATGAAATTGACTTTAAGTATTCTGATGCCCTGGATGTGGCAGATAAAATAGTAACTTTTAAATTTGTTGTGCGCACCATTGCCCAAAGGCATGGACTTCATGCTACTTTTATGCCCAAACCCATTTACGGGATTGCCGGTTCCGGTATGCACATGAACCAGTCCTTAATGAAGGGCGACGAGAATGCATTTTATGACCCATCAACTTCCAATCAATTAAGTGAAACAGCCCTGTACTATGTGGGAGGGCTGATGAAGCATGTTAATGCTATTACTGCCATTACCAACCCGACAGTAAACTCTTACAAGCGCCTGGTTGCCGGTTATGAGGCGCCGGTATATGTGGCATGGTCTGCTCAAAATAGAAGCCCGCTTATTCGTATACCGGCCAAGAGGGGGATGTCTACCCGTATTGAGCTGCGCAGTCCCGACCCGTCATGCAACCCCTACCTGGCACTGGCAGTATGCCTGCAGGCTGGACTGGACGGAATTAAGAATAAAATTGCTCCTCCCCCGCCGTGTGACCGCAATATTTATGAAATGACAGAGAAAGAAAGGGAGCAGTGGGGAATTACCTGTCTTCCCCAAGATTTACATGAAGCCCTGGAGGAATTAAAGAAAGATGATGTAATTATAAATGCCCTTGGACCCCATGTCTTTAACCGTTTTGTAGAAGCAAAAACAATTGAATGGGACCGCTACCGTATGCAGGTGCACCCCTGGGAGCTGGATGAATACTTAACGAAGTTTTAGTGTGGTGCGCCTTCTTACGGCAGAAAAATAATAAAGTTAAGGCCCGGTTTAAGGTACGGCCTTAACCCGGGCCTTTTTATGTCCAGCTAAATTGAATAAATATTCTGGCAATAGGAGGTTATTGCACCAATGATTGGTACATTTCCCAGGATACCATCAGGTTGTGCCATTAGCGGTATGATGAGCAGAAGGGCTAGACACATGACCGGTGAAGCGGTGATAAAATCCATTGCCCTTATGCATGACCGGTCTAATGGTTTGGGTGGTGGTTTTGCTGCTTACGGTATTTACCCTGATTTTAAAGATCACTATGCTTTCCACATTCTTTATAACAGCAAGCAAAACCGCATTGATACCGAAAATTATTTAAAAGATAAATTTGTAATTGACCGCTGTGAACCTATTCCCACCAGGAATGTTGAGGCTGTAACTGATCCACCCATTATCTGGCGGTACTTTTTAAAAATTGAAGAGAAGAACTTGTATCATAACAACCAGTTAATTGATGAGCGGGATTATGTAGTTAATGTTGTTATGCATATTAACAATAAAATAGATGGAGCTTTTGTCATGTCATCTGGTAAAAACATGGGTGCTTTTAAAGGTGTAGGCTACCCGGAGGACATTGGCCGCTTTTTTTGCTTGGATGAATATGAAGCCTATATCTGGACTGCCCATGGACGTTTCCCTACCAACACGCCGGGATGGTGGGGCGGTGCTCACCCGTTCTGCCTGCTGGATTGGTCGGTGGTACACAACGGTGAAATATCTTCTTACGGGATTAACAAGAGATATTTAGAGATGTTTGGATATAAGTGTGAGCTGCAGACAGACACAGAAGTGGTGGCTTACCTGGTAGATCTGCTGCATAGGAAGCAGGGCATTCCCCTGGATTTAACATGTAAAGCGTTGGCTTCCCCTTTTTGGAAAGATATAGACAAAATGAAACCAGAACAGCGGGAAGTATTCACTGTCCTCAGGCAGGTATACGGTTCAGCGCTCTTGAACGGGCCGTTCAGCTTCATTATTGCCAACAGCGGGGCAATGATCGGACTAAATGACCGCATAAAACTGCGCCCCATGACAGTAGGGGTTAAAGACGATATGGTTTATATGGCTAGTGAAGAAAGTGCCATTAGAGAAATATGCCCTGATTTGGATGAAGTTTGGGCAGCAAAAGCAGGAGAACCAATTATTGTAGAGCTGGAAGAGGGGGTAAAAGTATGAGCATGTATCTGCCAGCAGAGTTTATAGTCCAAGTGGATTACAGCCGCTGCCGCAGCTGCAGGCGGTGCGTGGCAGAGTGCGGCTTTGGAACGTTGAGTTATCAAAACGACCGGGTGATTGCCGATCATAAAAAATGTGCAGCCTGCCAGCGGTGCGTCAGCACCTGCCCGGAAGGAGCAATAACTGTAATTCACAACCCTCTTGCCTATAAAAAAAATTATCATTGGACTCCCGAGCATATTAAAAATCTGCACAAGCAGGCTGCCACCGGCGGCAAACTGCTTACCGGTGGGGGTAATGACAAGGTATACAAGAGTTATTTTGACCACATGGTGCTGGATGCCTGCCAGGTTACTAACCCTTCCATTGACCCACTGCGGGAGCCAATGGAATTAAGGACATACCTGGGTTCTAAACCTGACAGCCTTAGCTTTACCTGCCTGGAAAATGGTGAATACAAGCTGGAGACTGAAATGTCCCCGCAGGTCAGGTTGGAAGTTCCCATTGTATTTGCTGCCATGTCTTTTGGAGCCATCAGCTTGAATGCCCATAAAGCCCTGGCCATGGCAGCTAAAGAGTGCGGCATTTTATACAATACCGGGGAAGGCGGCCTGCATAAGGAACTGTATGCCTACGGTGATCGAACCATTGTACAGGTGGCTTCAGGTCGTTTTGGCGTCAACCACGAATATCTAAATCAAGGTGCAGTTGTGGAGATTAAGTGCGGGCAGGGGGCTAAGCCCGGCATCGGGGGACACCTGCCCGGTGAGAAAGTTAACCAGGAAGTATCACAGACCAGGATGATACCGGTAGGTTCAGATGCCATTTCACCGGCTCCCCATCATGATATATATTCAATTGAAGATTTATCTCAGCTGATTTATGCCATTAAAGAAGCCACTAATTATGAAAAACCTGTATGTGTAAAAATTGCGGCAGTGCATAATGTTGCAGCTATTGCCAGCGGCATTGCCAGGGCCGGCGCCGATATTATCTTCCTGGACGGCTTCCGGGGCGGAACAGGGGCTGCACCCACCATTATCCGGGATAATCTTGGGATTCCTATTGAATTGGCTCTGGCGGCGGTGGATGAAAGGCTGCGCAGAGAAGGTATTAGAAACAAGGTGTCCATTATAGCTGCTGGAGGTATCCGTTCCAGCGGGGATATGGCCAAGGCTATTGCCCTGGGGGCTGACGCTGTGGCCATCGGCACAGCAGCACTTATTGCCATGGGCTGCCGCCTCTGCCAGAAGTGTTACACCGGAAACTGTTCCTGGGGTATTGCTACCCAGCGGCCGGAACTAACCCGGCGCCTGAATCCTGAAAAAGCAGCAGAATGCTTGACAAACATGATCCGGGGTTGGTCCTTGGAACTGAAAGAAATTCTGGGTTCCCTGGGTGTCAATGCAGTTGAAAGTCTCCGCGGCAGCAGGGAGCGGCTGCGGGGTGTTGGGCTCAGCGATACAGAACTGGATATTTTAGGGATTAAGCCAGCAGGTCGGTGATGAGGAGGTTAAGCTATGCGTATAGATGCCAAGGGAATGCATTACCGGGAATTAAATAAAATAATTCGCCAGGCTGTAAAGGATGGAACAAAAGAACTTGTGCTTGATAATATCAACGGCCAGCGCTATATTGGAACTGGTATTAATGAAAAAGTGCGTATAATAGTAAATGGTGTTCCGGGAAATGACCTGGCCGCTTTTATGAATGGGCCGGAAATTGTAGTTAACGGCAACGGCCAGGACGGAATTGGCAACACTATGAATGACGGTAGTGTGGTTATACACGGCGGGGCAGGAGATGTAATAGGTTATGCCATGCGCGGCGGCAGGATATTTATTAAAGGTAATGTGGGCTACCGGGTGGGCATCCATATGAAAGAATATAAAGACCAGGTGCCCTGCATTGTGGTCGGTGGGTCCACCGGTGATTTCTTAGGTGAGTACATGGCCGGGGGAATCCTGGTGGTTTTAGGTTTAAACCGCAGGCAAGGTGAACCGCTTACCGGGGATTACCTGGGCACAGGCATGCACGGCGGCGTTATCTACTTGCGCGGCGAGGTAGAAAAGTATAAACTAGGAAAAGAAGTAAATATTTTTGAACTGGATGACGATGATAAGAAAAAACTTAAGCCGCTGATTGAAGAATACTGTGCCTATTTTGACTGTGACCTGGAAGAAATTTTAAATGCACCTTTTTATAAACTGCTTCCAGTTTCCAGTCGCCCTTACGGAAGGCTGTATGCCTATTAAATGAAAACCCCGGGGGTGTGTATATGGATTACAAAGTTGTTGTGATCGGGGGCGGCCCGGGTGGCTATACAGCAGCCATCCGGGCTTCTCAATTTGGTGCCAGTGTTGCCCTGGTAGAGAAAGAACGTCTTGGCGGAACGTGCCTGAACTGGGGGTGTATTCCTACCAAGGCGCTGGCCAGTGGAGCAGAAACCCTGAATGCGGTTCGCCGTGCTGGTAATTTTGGTATCAATGTCAAAGAATTTGATATTGATTACAGCCAATTGGTCAAACGCAAAAATCAGGTTGTGGACAGGTTAAATAAGGGGCTAGAATTTCTCCTTAGAAAAAAACATAAGATTGATGTAATAAGCGGTACCGGCAGAATAGCAGATACAGGAAAAATTGCTGTTAAAACCGTTCAGGGAGAAAATATAGAGCTGGAGGCTGAAAATATTATTGTGGCCACCGGCAGCAGCCCGGCTGTACTGGAAGAACTGGCATATGATGGCAGAAGGGTTATAACTTCTAATGAAGTGCTGGAACTTAATGAACTGCCTGCTGAAATGTTAATTGTCGGCGGGGGAGTAATAGGGTGTGAATTTGCCAGTATCTTTGCTGAATACGGGGTAAAAGTTACTGTTATTGAAGCCATGCCCACAATACTGCCTATGGCAGATCGAGATGTTTCCCGGCAGCTGCAGTCTCTTTTTAAACGGCGGGGTATTAATGTAAAGACAAAAGCTAAGGTGATGGAAGTAAAACATCAAGG
Source organism: Desulfotomaculum sp. (assembly GCA_017656165.1). Classification (GTDB taxonomy): domain Bacteria; phylum Bacillota; class Desulfotomaculia; order Desulfotomaculales; family Desulfohalotomaculaceae; genus Desulforadius. The sequence continues at coordinate 3,016 of JACDOL010000044.1, read as the reverse complement.
AGACAAGGTAACTGTTGTACTGGAAAACGGGGAAACTCTTTCTGCAGATAAAATGCTTGTATCCATTGGACGAAGTCTTAATACAACGGGACTTGGACTTGAAGAGGCCGGGGTTAAACTGGGTGACAGGGGCCAAGTTCTGGTAAATGAATACCTGCAGACCAGCATTCCTAGTATTTATGCCATCGGGGATGTTACTGGAAAAGTACAGCTCGCTCACGTGGCTTCCGCCCAGGCAGTGGTAGCCGTAGATAATATCATGAATAAGAAAAGGGCCATGAATTACCGGGTGGTACCCAACTGTATATTTACCTCCCCGGAGGTTGCTGCTGTTGGCTTGACTGCCCAGCAGGCTGAAGAGCAGGGGATTAAAGTAAAGACTGGTAAATTTCCTTTCATGGCGTCAGGCAAGGCGCAGGCCATGGGAGAAACCAATGGTTTTGTTAAGATGCTGGTAGATCCGGAAACTGATAAAATCCTGGGAGTTCACATCATTGGCCCTCACGCCAGTGATTTAATTGCTGAGGCAGCCTTGGCCATCCAGCTGGGAGCAACAGCAGAACAATTGGCCAACACCATTCATGCCCATCCCACGCTGGCTGAAGCACTGGCAGAAGCTGCTGAAGCTGTTCATGGAATGGCAATTAATGTATAACATAAAACAGCCGTAAGGGCGCGGTAACGCGCCCTTACAAGTTAATGTTCAAAATGGGTAACAAGAAAAGAGGTATAAGTTATGAACAGAGAAAGGCGTTTTCCCGATTGGATGAGGCGAAAAGTTACCTGCTCCCATGATTTATCAAGAACCAGGGAACTTTTACGGGACCTTTCGTTAAACACAGTCTGTCAAGGGGCACGCTGTCCTAACCTGTCAGAGTGCTTTTCCAGGCGAACTGCTACTTTTATGATTTTAGGCAGTACCTGCACCCGGGGATGCCGGTTTTGTGCGGTGGAGAAAGGCACCCCAAAACCGGTGGATGAGGGTGAACCGGAACGGTTGGCGGAAGCAGCAGTAAGGCTGGGACTAAAACATGTGGTAATAACGTCGGTAACAAGGGACGACCTGCATGACGGGGGAGCGGGGCATTTTGCTGCCACCATTGAGGCGGTGCGCAGGCGGCTGCCTAATTCCACTGTGGAAGTTTTAATACCTGATTTTGCTGGAAATCAGCAGGCCTTAGAAAAAGTGGTAAAAGCAAATCCAGATGTAATCAATCATAATATGGAAACAGTTCCCAGGCTTTATGAAGTTGTACGCCCCCGGGCAGATTATAAACGTTCTATTGAGCTTCTTAAGCGCTGTCAAGAAATTAAACCTGAAATAAAAACTAAGTCCGGTTTAATGGTAGGCTTGGGTGAAACAAAAGACGAGGTAATTCAAGTTATGAAAGATTTGCGCCAGGCAGGATGCAGCCTTTTGACCATCGGCCAATACCTTCAGCCGACGCCTAACCACCTGCCGGTAAATGAATATATTGAACCGCAAACCTACAATTATTTCCAGGAGAAAGGGAAAGCAATGGGTTTTGATGCAGTAGAGGCGGGACCGTATGTGCGCAGTTCTTACCGGGCCGGAGAATTAATCGGCAGCAGATCATAGCAAACTAAGGGTCGTGCAGGTAAGGATAAAATGCAGGTCAAGTGGTTATAAGTATAATAGTGTGTTTCCTTATATTTTCATGGAAATGCCCGGTAGACTGTGTTAAAATAATACTATGCATTCCTGTTTAGTGAGGGGATTTCATGAAGCACAGTCTGGCTGTTTTGGTTGTAAATAAACCTGGCGTACTGGCCCGCATTTCCGGTTTGCTGTCCCGGCGCAGGTTTAACATTGAAAGTATTGCTGCTGGGTTAACTGAAGACCCGGATATCACCCGGATTACCGTGGTGGTACAGGGGGACGACCAGGTACTGGACCAGGTGGTCAACCAGCTCTCCAAGCTGGTTGATGTAATTAAAATTCTGCGTATCGAGGGGCCGGATGCCATTAACCGGGAACTGGCATTGATTAAAGTAAAAGCTGATCCTGATAAACGTTCCGATATTGTAGATATTGTAGAAATATTTAGAGCTAAAATAGTAGATGTTAGTCGTGAAACCATGGTTATAGAGTTAACTGGTGATGAACAGAAAATCGATGCCCTTTGCGAAGTGCTGAGAGACCATGGTATCATAGAGATGGTACGTACAGGTAAAATAACGCTTTCAAGGAAATCTGTAGCGGCCAAAGATGGTACTGGTATTTAGAATTTTTAATCCCCAAGTAACATATTATTACTTTTTAGAGCATATAAATTAGCAGCTTAAACTGTCAAGGAGGGGTATGGTAGGTGACTTATAAAAAAGTTGAACTGAACCTACCAGACAAGCTCATCAATGAAATTGACGATTTAGCAAGGCAGGAGCATTTAGACCGTGGGGAATTGGTGCGGCGGGCTGTTTATGAGTATATTAGAGAAAAGAAACGCTGGCACATGAGAGAACAAATGAAAAAAGGATATTTAGAAATGGCAAATATTAATTTACAGCTGGCCATTGAACAGGCCAAACTGGAAGCTGAAGCAGATGAGTACCTGCCCGCGGCGGAGGGTAGCTAAATGCAGATAAAGCGTGGGGATATATTTTATGCTGACCTCAGCCCGGTGGTTGGTTCAGAGCAGGGCGGCACCAGACCAGTGCTGATACTGCAGAATGACATTGGCAACCAGTACAGTCCGACTACCATTGTGGCAGCAATAACGTCTCAAATTGCTAAGGCTAAGCTTCCCACCCACGTGGAAATTAGCAGTGGAATGAGCGGACTTAACAGGGATTCTGTGGTGCTGCTGGAACAGATCAGAACTATTGATAAAAGCAGGTTGATGCAGAGAGTATGTACTCTAAATGCTGATTTAATGTCTAAAGTTAATAGAGCCATTGAAATTAGTTTAGGTATTATAGAAATATAGCGCGCTTGACGCGCTTTTTTTTGGTGTGCCCGGCATGGGCGATGTCTATAGGGTGAAAGTCCCGAACG
>JACDOL010000043.1 GCA_017656165.1 Desulfotomaculum sp. | reverse complement strand
GCTGTTCAGTTTTGAAAGAACAAAGATATTGGTTTATTAATGTGTTATGTAGGGCTTTAACGACGCGGGATGGAGCAGTTGGTAGCTCGTCGGGCTCATAACCCGAAGGCCGGGGGTTCAAGTCCCCCTCCCGCAACCAATCACTAGACTAACAAAATTTTTCGGTGGCGATACCGCGGAGGGTACACCCGTTCCCATTCCGAACACGGAAGTTAAGCTCCGCAGGGCCGATGGTACTGGGGGGATGACCCCTGGGAGAGTAGGTCGCCGCCGAAATCAATTTTAATAAAACCTGAGGTTAAAAGCCTCAGGTCTTTTAATTATTAGAAAATATAAGTTTACTTAGCAAGGTATTTACCGGAGTTTTTTTAAATACCCCATGGTGATAGTATTGGGGTATTATTTTTTTATTATATTAATAAACATTTTACTTTTAATAAACATTTTACTTTTAATAAACATTTTACTTGACACTGTGTATACAGGGAGATATTATTTTAGATGTTAAAATATTTAGTGTTTAAAGTAATAGGGGGGGTAGTTATTGAAGCAGACAGACAAAACATATAAAATCAAGCAGCTAGATCACTTACTTGAATCTATTTCTCGCCTTGCACACAAATATTTATCGGACTCATCCTTGTGTTCTTTATCCTTAGCACAGATGTACCTCTTAAAATTATTGTTAGAGAAAGGCAGCAGTTCCCCTTCCTTAATTGCTCAAGAAATGGGTGTTACATCAGGTGCAATAACCAGCCTAGCTGACCGCCTGCATAAGCAGGACATAATAAAAAGAGAGCGCAGCTGTACTGACCGCAGGGTGGTAGTGATAAGCCTCACATCTAAAGGAAGGGAATTGGCTGAAGCACTGGAACGTGAGCGGTTGGAAAAGATGGTACATATATTTGAACAGCTGCCGGACCGGGATATTGATGAACTTCTAAATATTTATCAAAAACTGGATGAAATTTTAAAGAGGAATATAAAAAGCAAGTAAAATTAAAAACCATAAAAGGAGAGGAAAGTGGTGAAGAAGAGAGCTGTCTTAATGATTGCTGTAATGCTGGGAATTTTGTTGCTTACGGTGGGATGCGAAAAAAAAGAACCCCGGCAGATAGAAGAAAAGGCTGTTCCAGTAGAAATTTTTGTAGCGAAAAAGTCAAACTTGAGTCAAGAAATAGAAATGACAGGTGAAATTATAGCGGGTCAAGATGTAGACGTAACACCAAAGGTTTCTGGTAAAGTTGCATCTGTTAACGTAAAAGTTGGTCAATTAGTTAAAAAAGGTACTGTTCTTTTTGAAATAGAAGGAAAAGAATATGAAATTGCTCTTCGTACGGCAGAAACAAATTTAAAGTCAGCACAAAATAATTACGATCGTATGAAACAGCTTTATGCAGAAGGGGCTATTTCCAAGGTAGAATTTGAAAACGCTGAAACCCAGTTAAAACTACAGCAGGCAGCATATGATCGGGCAAAAAATGATTATGAAGAGCTGGTTGTTACTTCCCCCATAAACGGGCAAGTATCTTATTTAAATGTAGAGAAAGGTGAGTTGGTAGGAGCGCAGGCTCCTGCGGCAGGGGTAGTTAACCTTGACACTGTTAAAGTAAAACTAAATGTATCGGAAAATTTAGTAGGCAGTATTAAAGAAGGACAAAAGGTGAGTGTTGAAATAGATACCCTGGGAAAAACTGTGGATGGAAAAATATATTCTGTTTCCCCGAAAATTGACCAGGTTACTAAAGCCTTTCCGGTAGAAGTAGAAATACCTAATCCAAAGAGAGAAATTCTGGCTGGAATGGTGGCCACAATAAAACTTCCCACCAGGGAAATTAAAAACGCTGTTACTGTTCCTGCTTCGGCTGTCCTGGAACATAACGGTCAACAGAAGGTTTATGTGGTGGAAGATGGTATCGCAAAAGAACGCATAGTAAGCGTTGGGGTAAGAAGTTTGGATAAGGTCCAGGTTATTAGCGGATTAAAGGAAAATGAAAAGGTAATCGTTGCAGGTAACCGTTTAGTTGGTGATGGGCAAAAGGTAAAAATAATAAAGAGTGTGGATGCAGCCGGGGGTGAAAAATAGTGAAACTTGCGGACTTTTCGGTAGACCGCCCGGTTGCCATATCTATGTTAATTATTGCCCTGGTTATCCTTGGCCTGGTATCACTGCCTAAATTGGCAGTGGATTTATACCCGGACATGGAACTGCCGGTGGCGGTAGTTGTAACTTCTTACGAAGATGCCGATCCTGCAGAGGTTGAAAAAATAGTTACCAAACCACTGGAAGCAGCAGTGGGAACTGCCAGCAACATTACTGAGATAAGGTCCATATCCAGTGAAGGTAATTCCTTAATTGTCCTCTTTTTTGATTGGGGCACTGACATGGATGAGGCGGCCATAGAAGTGCGGGAAAAAATTGACATGTTCCGGGATATGCTCCCCAGTAATGTAGGCTCACCCAGGGTAATGAAGATGGATCCCAATAGTGCACCCATTATGCTTTATACCCTATCTGGGGATGACCTGGTTACATTAAATAATATAGCTGAAGATACAGTAAAGTCTAGGCTGGAACGTATTAAAGGCGTTGCTTCAGTAGATATTGCCGGGGAGAAAGAATATGAATATAAGGTAATACTTGACCGGGCCAAGCTGGAATCATACGGTATTACTGCAGGCCAAGTTGCCCAAGCTGTTATAGGCGATAACATTTCCGGTACTGGCGGTACAGTAGAACAAGGCGTTAATGAAATGGCTGTAAGGATACAAGGTGAATACAACACTGCCGAGGATTTATCTACCGTTCAAATACCCCTGGGTGCCGGTGCAGGAAGTATAAAATTATCTGACATTGCCGAGATAAAAAAAGATTTTAAAGACGTAACCGAATACAGCTATGTAGACGGAAAACCGGCTTTAAGTATTCACATTTTTAAGTCTTCCGGAAGCAATACTGTACAGGTAGCACGGGAAGTCAAAAAGGAAGTTCAAGAGCTGAACAAGCTGCTGCCTGAAGGAGTTAAGCTGACAAATATATTAGACTTCTCTGAATTCATAGAGGACTCTATTAATAACGTAGTTCATCATACATTAATCGGCGGCAGCCTGGCACTATTAATATTGTACCTGTTTTTGCGGAACATACGCAGTACATTGGTAGTGGCCATTGTTATGCCCATTGCGGTAATTACCACTTTTACCATGATGTATTTTGCCGACCAGACAATAAACCTTCTGTCGCTGGGTGGCTTAGCACTTGGACTGGGTTCTCTTGTGGATTTTTCAGTTGTTGTTTTAGAAAGCATTTACCGCTACCGGCAGGAAGGGTATAACGTCATTGAAGCTGCTAAATTGGGTACAGCCGAGGTTGGAAATGCGGTTTTTGCCTCTGGTATGTCCCAAGTGGTTGTATTTGCACCTATTGTATTTGTTCAGGGGTTGGCCGGAATTTTATTTGGACCGCTGGCCCTTACGGTAAGTATTTCTCACATTGCGGCATTGTTTGCGGCATTAACTTTAGTGCCAATGCTTTCGTCCCGCTTATTAAAAAATGTCCCTCCTTCTGGAACGGTATTTCCTGAAGGGAAAACAATAAACCCGGTTGTTCTTTTTGGAAGGTTTTTTTCCAAATTAAGTCAGCGCTACGGTAAGCTGCTTCAATGGGCACTTGCCCACAGAAAAACAGTGATATTTTTGACGCTGGGACTGCTGTTAGGCAGTATTGCATTAATGCCTATGGTGGGAACTGAGTTTATGCCTACCATGGATACAGGTGAAATTGCCCTGGATGTAGAAACCCCTCCAGGAACATCACTGGAAGAAACAAGGGAAGTGGCCTATGAAATAGAAGATGTGATTAAACAAGAAATCCCGGACTATGAAAGGATATTTACCCGTGTTGGTACAGGAGATATGGCTTGGCTGGGAGTTGTAGGAAGTAATGAGGCCACAGTCCAGGTGAAACTGCCGCCAAAAGAGCAGAGGGATTATACCACCGAGGAAGCCATGGAAAAGCTTAGGGCTGCCGGTGAAAATATTCCAGGAGCTACGGTAACTGTAAAAATGGCCAATCAAGAAGACATGGGCAGCGGAAGTCCCATTGAAATTTCCATCAAGGGAGACGATTTAGAAGTATTAAAACAGATTGGAACATTAGTTACCGAAATGGTAAAAAATGTGGAAGGCACCCGTAATGTTACCAATTCACTGGATGAGGCTCAGCCCCAGGTCTTAGTTAAGATAAATCGTGAACAGGCTTCACTTTATGGCTTGTCTGCTTCACAAATTTTAAGTGCTGTAAACACGGCTTTTGACGGCCAGGTAGTGAGCAGGGTACGTACTGGAGATGACGAAATAGATATAAGATTAATGTATCCCGATGACTTTAAGGAAACTCCCGGACAGCTGGCGGATTTAATGATAACATCTCCCACTGGGGCAAGAGTGGCGCTGGAATCAGTGGCAGATATAACTATAGAAGAAGCACCAACCCGGATTATCCGTTCTGACCAGGTAAGGGAAGTTACAGTTTCCGCTGAAGTTTCTGGCCGTGACCTGGGCAGCGTGAACCAGGAAATAGAATCACTGTTAGAAAAAATGGCTTTTCCTGATGGGTACGATTACGAGATAGGCGGGCAGGCGGAAGATATGGCCGAATCCTTTGGAGACTTAAGCCTGGCCATGCTGCTGGCTGTGGTGCTGGTTTACATGGTAATGGCAGCACAATTTGAATCGCTGTTCCACCCTTTTATTATCATGTTTTCACTACCTCCAACAATTGTAGGAGTTGTATTAGGTTTATTAATAACCGGGCACAGGTTTAGTGTAACTGCTTTGATTGGGGCAATTATGCTGGTGGGTATTGTTGTAAACAATGCCATTGTACTGGTAGACTATATCAATACCCTGCGCCGCCGCGGCCTGGAGAGAAATGAAGCAATAATGAAGGCTGGTCCTATTAGGTTAAGGCCGATACTTATGACTACAATGACCACAGTACTTGCACTGCTGCCTTTAGCCTTTGGTAAAGGTGAAGGTTCCGAAGGGTGGGCACCATTAGCAGTAGTAGTTGCATTTGGCTTAACTCTGTCAACATTAATTACTCTGGTGCTTGTTCCGGTAGTTTATACTATATTTGACGACCTGGGTAAAAAAATTATTGAGATAGCCGGAAGGTTCAGAGTACCTTTTACCCGCAGAAGGGAAGTATAGAAAACATAAAAAAACAGGAGCTGTGTTTGACTCCTGTTTTTTTTATTGTTTTTTATATTGCATAAGTAATCCAAAATTTGGTGTTAAGAGATTAAAAGGAATTGTTTATATATTTGTAGAATTGAGAATTTTAAATAAATACTGCAAGGAGTAATTACTTTGAATATTGACCTGGAACTGCTAACCAGTGCGGCCAATGTGCTGTTCGCCTGGGAGCCAGGAGAGTTCTAGTGGTATCTGATGACAATATTATTCAAACTGAACTGCTTGATGATATTCTAGAATATTTGAAAGAGACAGGGTTAGATTATGTGGTTTGGTCCGGTGTTTTACCTAATCCCAGGGACAGGGATGTTTTAGCCGGTGTTGCTTACCTGTGTTATTGTTGAATGCTATCACCCCGTATCCAGGCTGCTGGTACTGGGCGGTGGTCACATAGCCCAACCACTGGTTCAAATAGCTTCGCTTTTGCAGTATGAAATTACTGTAATTGATGACCGCCTGGAGTTTGCAACCAGGGAGAGATTTCCCCAAGCGCATAATGTAATATGTAAGAACTTCCAGGATGCACTACAAAAGCAGAAAATAGATAAGGGAACCAGTGTGGTTATTATAACCAGGGGACATTAACTAATTTATTAGTTTCATAAGTTTCAGTAATCTGGTAAAATAATTAATTGTATTATAATTACTTTATCTGCCTTACGGGGGGTAAAAAAATGTACAAAATTATACGCAAGGAAGTTTTAGCACCAGTAATAAAATTATTTGAGGTAGAAGCACCCAAAATTGCAGCTAAAGCCAAGCCAGGGCAGTTTTTTATTCTGCGCTTGTATGAAAAAGGTGAACGCATCCCACTAACAATTGCTGATTTTAACAGGGAAGCGGGAACTATAACTACAATCTTTCAAGAGGTAGGACGAACCACCAAAGATATGGGTAGAATGAACGAGGGAGATTACCTGGCCGATGTGGTTGGCCCGCTGGGAGAACCCAGTGAAATAGAAAATTTTGGCCGGGTAGTATGCGTTGGGGGGGGGGTAGGTGTAGCTCCCATTTATCCCATAACCAGGGCCTTAAAGGAAGCGGGGAACGAGGTGATTTCAGTAATTGGAGCCCGCACTAAAGACCTGCTTTTCTGGAGAGATAAAATGGCTGCTGTAAGTGACAGGATCATAACTTGTACTGACGATGGAAGCTATGGAGAAAAAGGTTTTGTTACAGATGCCGTAAAAAGACTGGCAGAGGAATGCAAGATTGACCGGGTCTGGGCCATTGGTCCAATGCCAATGATGCGGGCAATGGCAGAAACCACCAGGCCTTTAGGTATAAAAACTATAGTAAGTCTGAATCCTATCATGGTCGATGGCACAGGTATGTGTGGGGCATGCCGCGTCAGTGTAGGCGGTGAAACCAAATTTGCCTGCGTGGACGGTCCAGAATTTGATGCCCACTTAGTGGACTTTGACCTGGCTATGTGCCGACTGGCGTACTACAAGGAAGAAGAAAAGAGAGCAGAAGCAGCGGGAAGCTGTCAAAGCGGAGGTGGATGCGGATGCCACAAGTAAAGAGTACCAGGCATGAAATGCCTACCCAAGATCCCAAAGAAAGAAGAAAAAACTTTGACGAAGTAGCACTGGGTTATGATGAAGAAACAGCAGTGGCAGAGGCTAACCGCTGTTTAAACTGTAAAAAACCAAAGTGCATGGAAGGGTGCCCGGTGGAAGTTCCCATTCCCCAGTTTATACAGTTAATTAAAGAACGTAATTTTCAAGGTGCTATCAAGAAAATTAAGACTAAAAACAGCCTGCCAGCTGTCTGTGGACGTGTCTGCCCGCAAGAAAACCAGTGTGAAAAACATTGTATCTTAGGTAAAAAGGGAGAACCGGTGGCCATTGGACGCCTGGAACGGTTTGTAGCTGATTATGAGTTGACTCACGGTTCTGAACCAGCAGAAAAACAGCCTCCCACAGGAAAGAAGGTGGCAGTAGTAGGTTCAGGGCCGGCGGGGTTGACAGCAGCAGGTGACCTGGCCAAAATGGGCCACCAGGTTACGGTGTTTGAAGCGCTCCATGTGGCAGGCGGTGTGTTAATGTACGGTATTCCTGAGTTCAGGCTGCCAAAAGAAATTGTTCAAAAAGAAATTGAAAAAATAAAGGATTTAGGTGTGGAAATAAAAACGAACTATGTCATTGGCCAGCTGGAATCTGTAGACGAACTCATGGAACAGGGGTATGATGCAGTATTCATTGGTACAGGCGCTGGACTGCCTTACTTCATGAACATTCCAGGGGAAAACTTAAACGGGATTTACTCAGCTAATGAATTTTTAACCAGAACAAATTTAATGAAGGCTTATAAATTTCCAGAATACTTGACCCCTATAAGAGTAGGTAAAAGGGTGGCAGTAATTGGTGCTGGTAATGTGGCAATGGATGCGGCCAGGACAGCACTGCGGCTTGGAGCTGAAGAAAGCATTATTGTATACCGGCGGACTGAAAAAGAAATGCCGGCTCGCCGAGAGGAGATTGAACATGCCAGGGAAGAAGGGGTTAAATTTGAACTTCTCACCAGCCCGGTTGAGTTCCACGGTGATGAGCATGGAAACCTGACCAGCATGACCTGTATTAAGTTCCAGCTGGGTGAGCCCGATGCATCAGGCCGGCGCCGTCCAGTACCGGTAGAGGGTTCAGAATTTGAAATGAAAGTGGATAACGTTGTATTGGCCTTGGGGCAGGGGCCTAACCCGTTGGTACCCAGGACAACAAAAGGGCTGGAAATAACCAAGAAGGGTAACATTGTTGCTGAAGAAGAAACCGGAGCTACATCTAAGCCCGGGGTTTTTGCTGGCGGTGATATTGTAACCGGTGCTGCTACTGTAATTATGGCCATGGGTGCTGGCAAAAAGGCAGCCCGGGCAATTGATGAATATTTAAAAAACAAGTAATTTGTAAAATATAATTACTGCTTACACGAGGAGAACCTAAATAAGGTTCTCCCTTTTCTTGTATTATCGGAAAATATAAGTTTTGACGCAGCCAAGGTATTTACCGGTTCAGTTATATTTTATTTGTTTGAAGACTCTGTCGTAACTTGTTTTTGCTGGTATTTATCCTGCCTGTAAGCTAAAAAGCGGCGAAATGCAAAATAAACTATTATATAAGCTGTTATGGAATTAATTCCGGCACCAAGTAAAAATGGCTTGCCTAAAGATTTTAACCACATCAGCCATGCCTGGGGACTGGTGAGCTCAAAGTGTACTGCTACAGTGTGGGGGGTTCCAGTATGACCACTGATTATCAGTTTACCGATCATTATATTTAAAGCATAAAAAATAGGTACTGCAACTTTCAGTATCATGGCTGTTAATGCTGCAGCCAACCCGTTTAAGCCTAAGGCCCGGGCAATAACAAAACTTACAGGAATACTGACGATTGGAATAGGTAAAAAGTCCATGGCTGCGCCAATTCCAACTCCCCCGGATATTTTACTTGGGGCGTCGGGCAGGCTCATAATTTTATCGTATGTTTGTTTAAATTTATTATAGAACCTGCTCAGCAACTTTTCTCTACCTTTCCTAAATTCTGATAAATTATCGTATTGTGTCTAATTTTGATTAAATATAATACTTTTTAACCATAATATATTTTTATTTGCAGTGTCAATATAAATATTTATTTTTTAGAACTGCCAAATATAGAAAAACTGGTTTTTAAGGCCTTGCTTATATACATGTTGGAATCTGCCTGGTTAAAGGCTTTATCCAGCTGATCTTTATTTTCAGCTGTGCCAAATCCCATGGATATGGAAAGTAAAACGTCCTGCTGCTTTTTGCTGTCATTGTTAATGTAATCTTTAATCTTATTAATTATTGATTCAGCAGTTTTAGCATTGGTGTTAGGTAAGAGTGCTAAAAATTCATCACCGCCGTACCTTCCTAAGACATCAATTTTACGCAAACATTTTTGTAAAATAAATGCAGCGTTTCTTATGACTTTGTCACCCATTTGGTGGCCGTAATAATCGTTTATTTCTTTTAAATGGTCAATATCAAAGAGAATAATAGTAAGTGGATAGGCATGAGGATTATTTTTAAGACTGCTGAGAATCTCTTCCAGGTATCTCCGGTTATACACACCTGTTAAGCCATCGTGTTCTGCTAAATGCTGCAGTTTTTCTTTTTCCTGCTCTCTTATCGTGACATCATTTAAAGTACCTACAATGGCTGGTTTGCCGTTGTGCTCTGTTCTTGATCCCAGGCACTCACAGTAAAACACGCTCCCGTCTTTTCGAACTGCGGAAAAAATAATATGCTCCTCTGTACTGCACCCTGAATAAAATTTTTCCAGCCATGCACTTACTTTTGGTTTGTTGTCATTTGCAGCCAGTTCAACAAACTCTTTATTGTGTAACGTCTCACCGGCATTATAACCAAAAATTTGAGCTAATTTTGGATTAGCATATTTTATAAGCCTATTCTGAATAAGAAATACGCCTACCAGTGCTTTTTCAGTCAACAGCCTATAACGTTCTTCAGTTTGCTGTAAGGCATTTTCTAACCTTTGTTTTTCTTTTTGTTCATACTGCAGTACTTTTTGATAGTTAAGGCATGCTTTTACCGCATTAACAAGTTTGGGACCTAAACTTTTTAATACGCTAACTATTCCTTCCTTGGCTATGCCTTTTCTTCCAAAAACCAGGTGAATTAACAGCGTGTTTTTTATTGCCATTAGCAGTATTTCTTTTTCCCGCCCGTTTCTGTAACAGCAGATAGTGTTAAACCCCGGGCTGTCACTGTTAACAATTAGTATTTCTTTATCTAATATTTCATCTAATATATTTTCCAGTGACGGTGTTATAGCCCGTGGTGTAAATTCACTGGTGCCAGAACCAGCCCCGGTAATATATTTAATGCTTCCGTCTTGAATTAACCATATAGTTCCCCTGTGAGCTGCAGTTTTACGTACTAAAGTGTTTATAAATTTATTTAACATTTCTTTTAATTCCAAGCTTTGACCTATGGCCAGGGAAATTTCATAGGATAAAGATAAATTCTGAACCAGTCTTAATATAGTTTTGTTAAACATGCTATCCAACTCCCACAACGATTGTTTTGTTGAACAGTTCCAGATAGCGGTCACCTAGAGATGCAACTTCCCCAAGGCTGAAAAAGCCGGCAGTGGGCAGGTTGTGCTTGTTACATATTTTTATTCTATAAAATTCATCGTTGGTATTTTCCTGAAGGTATAAACTCCTGGAAATACAGTCTATAACCAGCATTCCGGAGGGATTGCAGTTCGCGGTATCTTTTTCATAATCGTTATAGGCTTGGACTACAGCATCTCCAGCAGCTGCAATTAAATTATCACTGCTTCCATGGAGAACTGCTAAAACAGAGTTTTGAGGGACCTCTCCAATTAGCCTCAGAGAGCCGTTGTGTATGCCCACTGTATCCCGTACAATAAGGGTTCCATCGGTTCGTATCATGCCAAGGGGAAATTTTTTGGCAATATCAAAAAAATTATCTGCTGTAAGCTGGCAGTTTATCTCAGACTCTACAATTTCCCTGTAGTAATTCCAGGCAGGTTCCCAGTTTATTTCCTGCAGGTAGAAACCGTCAACTTTGTTGGCCACAAGCGGCCCGTGAAGGTACTCCCAGCCGTGTCCCACTCCAATACCTACAGGGGTATCAATACAAATGATAAGGGCGCCATCATTCCAGAAACTGTCCTTGGTAAACAGCGAGGGCTTTCGTTTTAGTGATAACCTGCCAGCACCTCCGCCAATAAATTTTGTGTTATAGGTAGTTGAGGAGAATATTTTAGACAAAAAGTCATCTATACCGCATGTTAAACCGTCATGCAGAACAAGGCAGGTTTGCACTTGATTTTTATTAAAAACTGACATGGGAAGTTTAGTTAGGGAAGGGATGTTATGAACTGCTTCATATCTAAATGGTACCTTAAAGCTTATTCCCAAGATACCGGATGTGTAAATACGGTTGTTATATAATAAGCCGGGGAAAATGCCGCCGCATATGGGAACATTATATTTTTTAATATATGAAAAAAACTGCTGGCTGTTGAATAATGTTTTTTCACCTATAAATAATATTATCCCGGTAGTATCTTCAGTAATGAGGTCTGAAAGGAAATCGTTTAGCCCCAGGAAGCTGCTTTTACTGTAAAATTTAATTTTATGATACATGTAGATTACTCCCTCCCAATAATAAAATTTCTAAAAATTTAAGTAAAATCCTCCAGCTTTTAACCTTTAATTAACAGATATTTCTCAACTATGCCGAAAAAAGCTGCTAGCAGGAGGGATTTTTGATAATGTAAGAGTAAAATATATATATAAGTAATACAATTAATAGGAGGGTTAGAACATGGAAACAATTGAAGCAATTAAAACTAGGCGCAGTATACGAAAGTATAAAGACACCCCGGTGGATAAAGAACTGGTAAAAGAATTAATTGAACTGGCAGCTTGGGCGCCCAGTGCCATGAACATCCAGCCCTGGGCTTTTCTGGTTTTGGAAGGTAAAGAATATTTAAAAGAACTGTCTACAAAAGCTAAAGAATTAATGCTGGCCAATATTGATAAGCGGCCGGAACTCAAAAAGTACCAGAAAAGATTGGAAGATGAAAATTATAATGTTTTTCATAACGCGTCAACTGTTGTGGCTATTTACGGCAGTACTGATACAAGCTGGTATATATATGACTGCAGCCTGGCTGCGCAGAATTTTATGCTTGCTGCCCATGACAAGGGGTTGGGAACTTGCTGGATAGGTTTTGCTCACTTCTTGTTTGACTCTGAAGAATTCAAACAAAAACATAATATCCCAGAAAAATACAGGATTGTAGCACCGTTTACTCTTGGCTACCCGGAAAAACAACCTGCTTCCGGGCCGGCACGTAAAGATTATCCAGTTTTTGGACTGTAATTAATCTGAGCCAGCTTTAAAGCTGGCTTTTTTAACTATATCAGAATAAGTTTTGACGAGGCTGATGTTTTTGGAGTGCAAATACCTTGACAGTGATAAGATCGAAGGTTTTGATGTCTTTTTACACCGTTCACAAAAATTCGACACAATATATGTATTAATCGTGTTTTAATGAATATAAAAATAAGAATTGAGAAGGATTTTGAAAGCTTAATATAGAACTCTAAGTAAACACAAAAGAACAAATTATTTCCAATTGTTATAATATTGAAATGAGAGAAGGGAATAACTGTGTTGAGCAGCCAGCTTTCTGTTCTCCTGTATGACATCGTAAAAGCCAAAATGAAGGTTGACCCCTGGGAACCGTTAAGCAAGCGAATCAGTCAGTCAAGGCTTCCTAATTTAAACCTTGATGAACTGCACTTTAAAGCAGTACAAACTACAGCAGCAGATTACCGAATGGTGGAGCTTTTTCCGGGACCGGTTATAGTGGTAGATGAAGAGGGAAGCATAAGAATGGCTAACGAAAGTGCCCTGGCTTGGATGGGAAAGACTATTGCAGAAGTTGAAAATGAATTTATAGGTGACCTTGTTTATGATAGGCGTAGAAATAATAATAAAGGGCAGTTTTTAAGCCCAATTATTGAAGTAATAGTTAAGAAAAAAGAAACTTTTTTAGAAAAAAGTTACGTATCCACTGCACTTCTGGCCAATCCTATTCCCGTTGAAATAAGCACAAAAATAATAAAAGAAGGTAATAAGATATTTTTTACAGTAGTTATCTTTAATGAATTCTCAGCAGGTAATTTTGATAGAGAAATACTGCATATGTACAATAAAATTTTCTCTGACAATCCAGAAGTTTTATCTTACTTTGCTAAATATATTGCCGAGCTTGACGTTTATACCAGGGGCCACTGCCAGCAGGTTGCGGAATATGCCCTTATGCTGGGAATGGAAGTTGGTTTAAGTAATGAGGAACTGGAACAGCTGTATATTGTTTCCATGCTGCATGATATTGGGAAACTGGCTGTCTCGCCTGAAGTACTTCATAAAAGCGGTGAATTAACGGAATGTGAAAAGAAAGAGATGCAGATTCACCCTGTAGCCGGTGCCGATATTTTAGAGGAATTTGCAGTTTTTTATGAGTTGGCACCTTATGTCCGTCACCACCATGAGAATTATGACGGTACAGGTTATCCCGGTAAACTTAAAGGTAAAGAAATACCATTATTATCACGTATTCTGTCACTGGCGGACACCTTTGACATAATGACCGCGTTTAGGCCCAACAGCAAAACTTATACAATAGAACAGGTAAAAGAAGAGTTTATTAAGAACTCTGGTAAAAAATATGACCCGGACCTGGTGGACGTAGCAGTATGGTTAATTGACAGTGGTAAGCTAAAACCTGCTAATTTCTGTGCAGTAGCGGATATTAAGCGAGGGAAAAGAGAAAGTGGCTGATAATGAATTTTTAAAAAGAAAAGACGTGGTAATTTCCGTTCATAGGTATTTAGTTGAGGCCATGGGTTCAATGGCCCTGGGATTATTTGCATCCTTAATTGTTGGTCTAATTATTAAGACGTTTGGTGAAAAATTGGGTATTACTTTATTGGTTGATGCCGGCTCACTGGCTATGGAAAAGCATGTGGTGGGAGCAGCCATTGGTGTAGCAGTTGCCCATGGACTTAAGGCACCACCACTGGTACTATTCGCATCAGCCATCACCGGCGCAGCCGGTTACCTGCTGGGAGGCCCAGCTGGAAGTTTTGTTTCCGGGGTAGTGGGAGCGGAACTCGGAAAAATTGTAAGTAAAGAAACACCTGTTGATATTATTGTTACTCCTATAGTTACTATAATTGCTGGTTTTGCTGCTGCAGGAACGGTAGGTCCTGTAATAGGAGTCGGAATGAAACAGCTGGGTAACATAATAGAGTGGGCCACGGAACAAAAACCCATACCTATGGGCATATTGGTTGCTGTTATTATGGGACTGGCGCTGACTGCTCCAATAAGCAGTGCGGCACTGGCCATTATGATGGAACTGAGTGGGCTGGCTGCTGGTGCTGCAACTGTTGGCTGCGCAGCTCAAATGGTGGGTTTTGCTGTAACCAGCTATCGTGAAAATGGGATAGGGGGACTGTTGGCCCAGGGGTTAGGAACTTCCATGCTGCAGATACCTAATATAGTTAAAAACCCCTGGATATTATTACCGCCCACACTTGCTGGTGCTATCCTTGGGCCTTTGTCTACTACTTACTTTAAAATGACTAATATTCACCTGGGTGCTGGTATGGGTACTGCTGGATTAGTTGGACAGTTTACCACAGTAACGTCCATGGGATTTACCATTTCAGTATTATTTAAAATTTTGGTTCTTCATTTTACAGCCCCGGCGTTAATATCCCTAGCGGCCGCAGTGCCGATGAGACGAAAGGGCTTAATAAAAGATGGTGATATGAAATTAGAACTTTAGTCCTGCTTTTTAAGCAGGTTTTTTTATGGTTTTATCACGTATTTTGCTATTAATCATATTAATGTGATAACGAGAATTTTGCTCATTAGGGAGGTGCAGTGGTGAAACACTTAATGAATAAACATATAGTTACAGTATTGGGTGCAGACATACCTGTCTTATTTAATCACCGGGAACTTTCAGATGCCTTAGCTGTTGAACTAAAAAAACATTTTGGAGATATAGTGGAAGTAGAATTTATAAATGTTTTAGATAAAGAAGTAGAAAAATATTTACACATGTGGCCGTTTGTACTTAGATCACGACTTCCTTTGATACTGGTGAATGGTGAACTGCATTTCGATGGAAGTTTTTCAAAGAATGAAATAATGAATGCCCTTGCTACCATGATAAAACCTGTTAGGCCCCCTGTACCGTCAGCGGTACCACCAGTTAGGGCTATCATTCCGATGGTTAAATAATAAAATGCCGGGGAAACCCGGTATTTACTTTTGGTTAGAAAATTATTTAGAAAATTATGCTTTTTAAAATTGGCGGTGATAAGACCAAAGGTTTTGGTGCATATATTAATAGACAAAGCTATAAGAAAAAAATAAAATAGGGGATGCAGGTTAAAAACGCATTAACGGGGGGGAGAAATTGAATAGTGAATTATTGCTAGAGCAGGTGGCAGGGGCTACAGGGATAGAAGTAAATAAAGTTAAACAAACTGTAAAGCTCCTTGATGAAGGTAATACAGTACCTTTCATAGCCCGCTACAGGAAGGAAGCAACCGGTGAATTAACTGAAATCCAGGTAAGAGAAATAGAAGATAAACTTAAGTTTTTTCGTAATTTAGCCCAACGAAAAGAAGAAGTGCTGCGCCTGATAGATGAACAGGGAAAGTTAACTCCAGACCTGCAGAAACAGATAGAAAAGGCTGTAAAAATTACCGAAGTAGAAGATTTATACCGGCCTTTCCGGCAGAAAAAGCGAACTAGAGCTTCAGTGGCTAAAGAAAAAGGGTTAGAACCCCTGGCAGAGTACTTGCTGTCTTTTCCCTTTATGGGAACACTTGAGGAAAAAGCAGCTGCTTTTATATCGGAAGAAAAGAATGTTAAAACAGCGGATGAAGCACTGCAGGGAGCTAGGGACATTGTAGCTGAGCTGGTAGCTGATGATCCTAGTGTAAGAGGCTGGGTGCGAAAGTACTTGTATACCCACGGGACATTAGTAACATCAGCAAGAGAAAGTGAAGTTGATTCAGTTTATGAAATGTATTACCAGTTCAGCCAACCGGTGAATAAAATACCTACCCATAGAGTTTTAGCCATTAATCGCGGAGAGCGGGAAAAAATATTAAAAGTTAAAATAGAAGTTAACGAAGACGTTGTTTTAGATTACATACATAAAAAATGGGTAAAAGAAGGAAGTACAACCACCGCTCATGTTAAGCAGGCTGTAAAAGATGCACTAAATCGCTTAATTTTTCCGGCAGTGGAACGGGAAGTACGAGGTGAACTGACTGAAGCTGCTGAACAGCAGGCGGTGAAAGTATTTAGTAAAAACTTAAAGCATCTTCTGCTTCAACCCCCGGTTAGAGGAAAAACTGTTTTGGGGATAGATCCTGCATACCGGACCGGATGTAAGTGGGCAGTAGTAGATGAGACAGGAAAACTTCTTGATACAGGAGTGGTATATCCTACTCCGCCGCAGAATAAGGTGGATGAGGCTGAGGAAATATTTGAACAAATAATAGACCGTTATAACGTTGATATTATTGCCATTGGCAATGGTACTGCTTCCCGGGAAACTGAGCAGTTTGTAGTAAAATTTATTAAAAAATATACAAAAAAGAAGCTTCAGTATATTATTGTTAGCGAGGCAGGGGCCAGTGTTTATTCTGCCTCTAATCTGGCCGTGAAAGAATTTCCAAATCTTGATGTTGCCCAGCGGAGTGCAGTTTCAATTGCCCGTCGGCTTCAAGACCCCCTGGCAGAGCTGGTAAAAATTGATCCTAAGTCGTTGGGGGTAGGGCAGTACCAGCATGATGTTAACCAGAAATTATTACGTGAAAACCTTGATAACGTTGTAGAATCTGCAGTAAATCACGTGGGGGTAGATTTGAATACGGCATCACCGTCTCTGCTATCTTATGTATCTGGTATAAATGCAGCCGTTGCTCAAAATATTGTTAATTACCGGGAAGAAAATGGACCATTTACCAACCGGCAGCAGCTGAAAAAGGTTCCTAGGCTCGGGCCTAAAACATACGAGCAGTGCGTTGGATTTCTTAGAATTTTTGACGGTGATAATCCCTTAGATAAAACCCCCATTCATCCCGAATCTTATGAGGTTGTAAAAAGATTACTAAAAATTATTAACTGCCGGCTCGATGATGTAGGTGGGGATGATATGAAAAACAAACTGTCCCAATTAGATGTTGAAGAGACCGCAGCGAAAATTGATGTCGGTGTACCAACCTTACGAGATATCGTCCAATCGTTAATCAAGCCCGGCCGGGATCCTAGGGAAGAACTCCCCAAGCCAATACTGTGCAGTGACGTAATAAGTCTGGAGAACCTGAAGCCTGGTATGGAGCTAAAAGGTACAGTTAGAAATGTTGTAGACTTTGGTGCTTTTGTAGATATAGGAGTTAAAGTTGATGGATTGGTACATATATCACAAATGGCTGAAGGTTATATAAAGCATCCACTAGAAGTGGTTTCGGTGGGAGATATTGTTGATGTCCGCGTAATAGATGTTGATATTGAACGCCAGCGGGTTGCTCTGAGTATGAAAAAATAGAACTTATTTTAATATATTAAATAAAAAATGTACTGCCATATGAGATAAGATTGTGATATAATACACATATTAAAAGGAATAATTTTGTTCAGGAGGGATTTTTGTGAACTTATTAATCATGGGACCACCTGGAGCAGGAAAGGGTACACAGGCAGAAAGACTGGTAAAAGAATTAAAGATAACTCACATTTCTACCGGTGATATGTTCCGTGCTGCCATTGCCAACGGTACTGAAATGGGTCTTAAGGCTAAAGAATATATGGACAAGGGTGAGCTGGTACCGGATGAAGTAGTTATTGGCATGGTGAAAGACCGCCTGCAAGAGGACGACTGCAAGAACGGGTTTTTGCTGGATGGTTTCCCGCGCACGGTAGAGCAGGCTAAAGCCCTGGATGAACTGTTAAATGAGCTGAATATTAAATTGGATGGAGTTATTAATATTGAAGTGCCAATGGAAAAATTAATGGAACGTCTTACAGGAAGACGAGTTTGCAAGGAATGCGGTGCATCATACCATGTAGTATTTAATCCGCCCAAAGTTGAGGGTAAATGCAACGCTTGCGGCGGTGAACTGTACCAGCGCAGTGACGACAATGAGGAATCTGTAAGTACACGTCTTAAGTCTTACATGGATAAAACACAGCCTTTAATAGATTATTATAAAGAAAAAGGTATTTTGAAAAATATTAACGGCGACCAGGAAATTGATAAAGTACTGCAGGATATTTTAACCGCAGTAAAATAATTTTTAGTTATGGCACCCTCTATATCTATAAAGGGGTGCCATTTTTATTAAGTTAGAACCGGCCTTGTAGGCAATTTTAATAGATGCATGGTTGGC
>JACDOL010000042.1 GCA_017656165.1 Desulfotomaculum sp. | reverse complement strand
AATTTTAATTTTTCATTCATATTATACATTTATTTTTAAACATCATGGAAAAGGGTGGTAATAATGAACAGCAGTGCGGAAGGAAAAATATACAAAGTGCTGGAGGGCATAGCCCCACAGGTTGTAAGCTTATTGGCTGAAGAAACCGGGGAAAATGTTCACATTATGGGAGAAGGCGGTACAATAATTGCAACTACCCAGCCGGAGAGGAAGGGAACAGTACATGAAGGGGCCAAAAAGATGCTGGCGGGAGAGATTGATGAGGCATTCATTACCGAGGAAGACTGCAAACATCTAACTGGAGTAAAACCCGGTTATACAGCTCCCATTGTGTTTAATGGAGAGAGGATGGGCGGATTAGGAATTAGCGGTGATCCTCATAAGATGAAACCAATTGCCCGGGTTGGTATCCGGGTGGTAGAAGCAATGATAAAGCGGGAATTATCGGTGGAAGAAGTTAAAAAAGCTGCTGAGGAAGTTTCTGCAAGGGTGCAGCAGGCAACGGCTTACATACAAGAAGTTTCATCTTCTGCTCATCAAATGGCATCTGCCAGCAATAAAGCAGCCACAACAACAGAAGAGGCTGCCGGCAGGGTGGAGAAAGTTAACCAAATATTAGAGGCTATTAAAGAAATAGCATCCCGCAGTAATCTTTTAGGACTGAACGCTGCCATAGAAGCTGCCCGGGCCGGGGACCAAGGTAAGGGGTTTGGCGTAGTGGCTTCGGAAATACGTAAAATGGCAAACTCCAGTGCCAAGGCGGTGGAAGAGACGTCCGAAGTTATTAAGGAAGTAAAACATTTCTTTAACGAAATATCAAGTTTAGTAACTGAAAGTGATAAACTGGTACAGACCCAGGCCGATACCCTGGATGAGTTAACTGCTCAGCTGTCGGATATAAATATGCAGATGGAGAAACTTACCGCAAGTTTTAACGAGTAAAAAACTTACCTCCTGCTTTTAGCAGGAGGTAAGTTTTATATTTTTTCCAGCCTAACAGCACAAACTTTCAGCTCTGGTATTTTTGCAGCAGGATCCCGGGCCGGATTAGTAAGCTGATTAACCGGTGCATCTGGAAAATGGAAAGAGGTAAAGACAATGCCTGGAAGTACTTTATCTGTTATCTTTACCGGGAGCTTTACTTCGCCGCGGCGGGAAATGATTTTTACCAGGCAGCCTTCGCTTAAATGATATTTTTCTGCATCCACCGGGTTAACTTCCAGGTATTCCTGTTCATAATGTTTTTCCAGTGCCCCCGTTCGTAGGGACATGGTACCAGTATGGTAATGATAGAGGCGGCGCCCGGTGGAGAGGACCAGCGGGTAATTATTATCTGGCTGTTCTTTTGGCGGAATGTAAACCGCTGGATGAAATTTACCCAGCCCCCGGGTAAATTTTTCTTTATGCAGCACCGGTGTACCGGGGTGATTCTTAGTTGGGCAAGGCCACTGCAGTCCACCTTTTTCCAGGCGGTGGTGACTAATTCCACCATATGAAGGTGTGACGGAAGCAATCTCCTCCATTATTTCCGCAGTTGAAGAATAATTCATTGGATACCCCATAGCATTAGATAAAAGGCAGATAATTTTCCAATCCGGTTTAGCACTGCCTACCGGCTTTATGGCCTGGTTCAGTTTTTGTACCCGGCGTTCAGTGTTAGTAAAGGTTCCATCCTTTTCAGCAAAGCTGACAGCAGGAAGAACTACGTCAGCCAGCCGGGCTGTTTCAGTCAGAAAAATATCTTGGACAACTAAGAAATCCAGTTTCTGCAGGGCCTCTTTCACATGGTTTGCATCTGCATCTGAAAGCACAGGATTTTCTCCCATAATGTACATTGCTTTTATGTTCCCCGCACCAGCACCTTCCAGCATTTCTCCAGCTGTTAACCCGGGACGGTCCGGGAGGGAATTAACATTCCATGCTCTGGCAAATTTAGCCCGCACTTCACCAGAAGTTACCTTTTGATACCCGGTAAGGACATCGGGTAGAGCCCCCATGTCGCAGGCCCCCTGCACATTGTTTTGGCCCCGCAGGGGATTGACCCCGCTGTTTTCTTTTCCTATATGACCACAGAGCATTGCCAAGTTGGCTGCTCCATAGACGTTTTGAGTTCCATTTGCATGCTGGGTTAAGCCCATAGTATACAAGATAGTGGCATTTTTAGAACGGGCATATTCCCTAGCTGCTCGTCGAATAATTTCAGCTGGAACACCGGTTACCTCCTGCACATATTCAGGGGTATACCTGGTTATATACCTGCAGAGTTCCTCAAACCCTTCGGTACGCTGGACAACAAAGTTCTTATTCCACAGCTTTTCTGTAATGATTACATTTGCCATACCATTAAGAAGGGCGCTGTCGGTACCTGGTTTAATCTGCAGGTGGTATTGAGCCATTTCTGCCAACCGGGTAACCCGGGGGTCTACCACTGCCAGCTTAGCACCTTTGCGAAGGGCCTTTTTTATCTGCAGGCCGATAACAGGGTGAGTTTCAGTGGTGTTGGTACCTATGGCCAGGATGAAATCCGCCCCAGAAATCTCTGAAATACTGTTGGTCATGGCACCGCTGCCAAAGGAAGCAGTCAGCCCGGCAACGGTGGGGGCGTGGCAGAGACGAGCGCAGTGATCAATATTGTTGGATCCCAGGACAGCCCGGGCAAATTTTTGCAGCAGGTAATTCTCCTCATTGGTGCAGCGGGCAGAGCTCAGAACTGCCAGTGAATCAGGACCGTATTTATTTTTTACTTCAGTTAATTTGGCTGCCGTAAAGCTGATTGCTTCTTCCCAGGATGCTTCAACAAGCTTGCCGTCTTTCCTGATTAACGGGGTTGTCAATCTGTCGGGGTGATGAATGAATCCATAACCAAAGCGGCCCTTGACACACAGGGCAAGCCCGTTAACTTCACCGTCGCAGGAAGTTACCCCCACCACCTGGTTATTTTTAACATTTAATTCGATACTGCACCCTGTTCCACAGTAAGGACAGATGGTTTTTACCTTTCTAATTTCCCAGGTACGGGCAGTTCTGCGGAGGTCTTTTTCCTGCAGGGCTCCTACCGGGCAGACTGCCACGCAGCTGCCGCAGAAAACACATTCAGATTTGCTTAACGGCATGTCCATAGCAGTGGTTACTTTAGCAGCAAAACCACGGTGAGAAAAATATATTACATTATCACCCTGGATTTCTGCACACGCACGTACACAGCGGCCGCAGAGAATACATTTATTTAAATCACGAAGGATAAAAGGATTATCATCTTCTATTTCATAATTATGCCGCTCACCAGTAAACCCTGGTGAGCGCACGTTATACAGGAAAGCGTAATCCTGAAGGCGGCAGTCTCCGTTTCTACCGCAGGTAAGGCAGTCCTGGGGGTGATTTGCCAGCAGCAGTTCCAGTATTGCCCTGCGGTTTTCCACCACTTCTGGAGACTCGGTCTGTACCTCCATACCGTCCGCAGCTTTTGTCATGCAGGCGGGAACCATTTTTAACCTACCGTTATGCTGTGTTTCTACCACACAAATACGGCATGATGCAGCATCAGACAGCGCTGGATGGTGGCAGAGGGTAGGAATAAAGATATCCAGTTTTTCTGCTGCTTCTAAAATTGTACTGCCTGCTGGAACTGTTACCTTTTGGCCGTTTATGGCTAGTGTTACGGTAGACAAGTTAATTCAACTCCTTAATTGCTTTATATCTTTTGTACTGCACCAAACTTGCATTTTTCCAGGCAGTTTCCGCATTTTATACAGCTTTGAACATCAATTTTATGCGGTTTCTTTTTGTCACCGCTAATGGCCCCGGCCGGGCAGGATCTGGTGCATGCACCGCAGCCGGTACATTTTTCCGGGGTAATGATATACTTTACAAGGCCGCTGCATGCCCCGGCGGGGCAGCGTTTTTCGTTAATGTGAGCTTCGTACTCATCCCGGAAATATTTTAAAGTGCTTATAACCGGGTTAGGAGCACTTTGTCCCAAACCGCAGAGCGATGTAGACTTAATAACTTTAGCCAGCCTTTCCAGCTGCTCAATATCACCGGGCTTACCTTTACCTTCACATAGACCATTTAAAATTTCCAGCATTCGTTTAGTACCTTCCCGGCAGGGAGTGCATTTGCCGCAGGATTCCTGTTGGGTAAACTGTAGGAAAAAGCGGGCCAAATCTACCATGCAGGTGGTGTCATCCATTACCACCAGTCCACCCGAGCCCATCATGGCTCCTGCCTTATCAAGCGAATGGTAATCCACCGGCAGATCTAGAAATTCAGCCGGAATGCATCCCCCGGACGGTCCCCCGGCTTGAACAGCTTTAAATCTCCTGTTGTTGGGAATACCACCACCGATATCAAATATAATCTGACGCAGGGTAGTCCCCATGGGGACCTCTACCAGTCCGGTATTAACTACTTTTCCAGCCAGGGAAAATATTTTAGTACCCGTACTTTTTTCTGTTCCAATAGATGAATACCACCGGCCTCCATTGGAAATAATCAGCGGTATATTGGCAAATGTTTCCACATTATTTAAAGTAGTGGGCTTGCCCCATAAACCTTTTTCTGTAGACCGGGCTGTTTTAAACCTGGGCATGCCCCGGCTGCCCTCTATTGAAGCCATTAAAGCTGTACCTTCACCACAGACAAATGCACCGGCTCCAGCTTTAATTTTTATAGTAAACTTAAAACCTGAATTTAAGATATTTTTTCCAAGAAAACCGTATTCTTCTGCTTGGGCAATTGCCCTTTCCAATCGTTTTATAGCCAGCGGGTATTCAGCACGCACATAAATATAGCCTTCATCAGAACCGGTGGCATACCCGCAGATAGCCATTCCTTCCAGTACTGAGTGTGGATCGCCTTCGAGAATGCTCCGGTCCATAAAGGCACCGGGATCGCCCTCGTCAGCATTGCAGATAACATACTTTTTATCCTTGACTTTGGCGTCTAAGGCCCCCTGCCACTTGATGCCGGTGGGGAACCCGGCTCCTCCTCTGCCCCGTAGTCCAGAAAGTTTAACTTCATTCACTACCTGCTGTGGTGTCATACTAGTAAGCACCTTTTTAAGTGCTTCATATCCACCTGACGCCAGGTAGTCTTCAATATTCTCGGGATTTATATAACCGCACCTGCCCAGGACCAGCTTCTGCTGTCGGGAGTAAAAGGGTACTTTATCGTAAGTGAGAATTTTTTCACCGTTACTGGGGTTAACGTACAGCAGCCGCTCAACTGGTTGGTTAGTTTCCAGTGAATTTATAATATCCGGTACGTCTTCTGCTGTAACCCTTGTATATAAAATTTTTTGCGGTTCTACAGTAACAATAGGGCCCTGCTGACAAAGACCATGACAGCCCACCGGCCGGACAAGTATCCTGCTGCCAAGGCCCCTTTCAGCCACCCCGGCCCGCAGGGCAGACAGTACCCTGCCGGAACCGGAAGAAGTACAGCCCCCGGAGCATACACAGATAATTTTTTCGTACCTGCTTTCTGCTGTAAATTCTTTCATAAAATACCTTCCTTCCTATTTATACTGTTCCAATACTTTTACTGCTTCTGCCGGGGTGAGGCGTCCGTAAGTGTCCTCGTTTATCATTATGGCCGGTGCCAAACCGCAGGCTCCCAGGCAGGCTACAGTTTCTAATGTGAAGCGCAGGTCGCTGGTAGTTTCCCCGCTTTTAATACCCAGGGTTTCCTGGATACCCTGCAAAATATTATCGGCACCTTTTACGTGACAGGCGGTGCCGGTACAGACCCTGATAATATTACGGCCCCTGGGTTTTAAATGGAATTGAGCATAAAAGGTAGCTACACCATAGACCCTGCTGAATGGAATTTTTAGTTCCCGGGAAATATTCTGCATAACTTTTGACGGCAGATAACCGTAAACTTCTTGGGCCTTTTGCAGTGCGGGAATTAATGCTCCCCTGGTGTTTTTAATTTCTGCCAGATACTTTTGTAATATTTCTAGTTTTGGATCTTCAAATTTATTTTTACAACAGCAGTTACTCAATATAAATCACCTCAGATATTTATTCATTTATAATATTCAACATTTTTTTACATTTACCTTTTGTAAAAATATTAAAGACCCGCCGTTTAGTGAGGCGGGTCTAACTGCTAAATGGACAGTTCATTAATAACTTTACCGGAATTAATGTCTATTAATTTTATACTATTGTCTTCTATGACTGCCGCTGAATGGGTTCCATCTTTGGGCAGGGAAATGCTTCCCGGGTTTAAAACAATTAAATTTCCGTCTCTGTAAAGTTCTTTAATGTGAGTGTGGCCGTAAATAAATAAATTGGCATTAAATTTTTTAGCCATTTCCACCAGTTCTTTCTTTTCCTTTTTATAGCCGTGACATAAAAAAACTTTCAGTCTGCCGAGCTGGGTAAAAACATATGGACTTTGAATGGGATGATTGATGACCATCTGGTCTACATCTGCATCACAGTTGCCCCGGGTAAAAATAATGTTATTTATGTTGTTAATTTTTTCAGCCAGCGTTTTAGGATCATAGCCTTCGGGGAGAGGGTTCCTGGGACCGTGGTATAAGACATCGCCACCGTGGATTATGTAATCACAATCATTTAAGAAGTCCATTGCCTGTTCAAAGTATTTTAAACTGCCATGTGTATCGCTTAATACTCCAATTTTCACGTTATCAACTCCTTACTGTAGTGATTAATTATATTATATTAAAAAAATTGTCGAATTTAAACAAGCGGCAAATTAACACAAATTTATTGACATTAATTAAATGGCTGGAGTAAAATTTAGCCATGGAAACTGCGGAAACCATGCAAGTTTCCTAGAGGAGGTGCTGCATGAAAGAACGCATAATCCAGGTTGCAATGGATAGGCTGGCTAAATTTGGCCTAAAATCATTTACAGTTGATGATATAACTGCTGAGCTGGGTATTAGTAAGAAAACTGTATATAGATATTTTAACAGCAAGCATGAGATCATTGGTGCAGTTATAGACATGTATGTGGAAATGGAGAAACAAAGAACACTTAAAGCGCTGGATACAAAGGGCAATTGGTTGGATAAACTTAATGAGGTTATATCTGTACATATACAGGAAGAAAGGCCTGATTCATTACTAAGTGAATTAAAACACAGCTACCCGGTGGAATGGAAAAAGGCAGAAGCCATAAAGAACTTTAAAAAAGAGAAAGTTAGAGAACTGCTTAAAGAGGGAATTAAACAAGGAGATATTAATCCCAGCATCAGTACGGCGGTAATTGAACTTACCCTTCAAAGCACATTAGAAGCTTTGTTTGATTTTGATTTTTTAAACCAAAATAACATGACTGTAAACCAGGCCAGGAATGAATTAAGAAAAATAATCTTGTACGGGATATTAAAAAGATAACGGGGGTTGGGAAAAGTGAAAAAAATAAGGTTGATAGTCTTTTCACTGTTTTTTATTCTGCTTTTAGGGGGCTGTACTGGCAGCCCGGGCACTGGAGCTCTTAAAACAGAACCAGGTAATAAAATGGAAAACACCACCGGTGTTAAAGAGCAAAAAGAAATTAATTTCAGCGGTAAAATTAAAGCAGTACAGTCTGCAGACCTGGTAAGTAAGGTGCCGGGTAAAGTAGACAGAGTACATGTTGATATTGGCAGTGAGGTAAAAGCCGGGCAGGTGCTGGTTAGTTTATCAGCTGATGACCTGGCTGCCAATGTGGAAGCCGCTGCGGCTGCAGTGGAAAAAGCACAGGTGGAATATGAACTGGCGCAGCAGAATTACCAGCGGGGTAAAGAGCTGTTCGCCAATAATGCCATATCTGAAGCGGCATATCAAAATCAATATGAGGGTCCATTTAAAAGAGCGCAGGTGGGACTAAAAACTGCAGAGGCCGGTCTTAAAAAAGCAAAAGCTGCTTATGAAGATATGTTTTTAAAAGCACCGTTTGCCGGGGTGATTACTGCCAGGAATATTAATCCGGGAGAAATGGCCAGCCAGCAGCAGGCACTTGTAACCTTGGTAAACCTGGACCGGGTGGTTGTTGAGGGCAGCGTTGATGAATACCAGGTTAACAAGTTAAAAACAGGTCAGGTGGCCAAAATTAAGGTGCCTGCCATTCCTGGAAAGATATTTGAAGGAAAGGTTACCAACATTGCCCTGGCTGCTGACCCCGGGACAAAGAGTTACACTGTAAAGGTACAGGTTGACAACCGGGATCGCCAGCTGAAGCCGGGCATGTTTGCAGAGGTACATATTGATAATAAATAAGCATTGGGAGAGTGTTGGTATGAAAAAGAAAAACATTTATATAGTACTGGCTTTGATGGTTTTTACTATGGCGGCGGTTTCATTTTATTACTGGTATCAAAATGAGCACTATGTTACCACTGAGGACGCCAGGGTAGACGGCGATATTGTTAAGGTAAGCCCGGAAATAACCGGGAAAATTATTGAACTTCCAGTGGAAGAAAACCAGTATTTAAATGAGGGGGAGCTTATCGGCAGGCTTTCTGACATCAACCTCCCGCCGGGCAGCAGCCTGGATTTAAGTGTAATTAGAGCCCCTATCAGCGGTACAGTGATAAAAAAAATAGGACATGTCGGGGAAATGGGAACCCCTGGAGTCCCGGTGGTTATGTTGGCTGATCTTAACAGCCTGTACATTACCGCAAATATTGAAGAAGATAAGCTGCATAAGGTACAGGTAGGACAGTATGTTGAATACACCATTGATTCTTTTCCTGGAGTTAAATTTGAGGGTAAGGTTATTTCTATCGGGAAAGCAGCTAATTCTGTTTTCTCAATCATTCCCCGGCAGAATACCGGAAACAACTTTACTAAGGTCACACAGAGAATACCAGTAAAAATAAGTATCAATGATTATCACAACTGCCAGCTGCTTCCCGGGATGAATGCAGTGGTAAAAATACACATTAAGTAGGGGTTGGTTTAAGTGACAAAACCACACGGTGATGCCGGTATCCCCTGGGGAGCACTGTTTATACTTGTTATTGGAGCGTTTATGGCCATATTGGACAGCAGTATTGTTAATGTAGCCCTGCCCAGGATGATGACAGTTTTTGGCTCCAGCACTGATGAAATACAGTGGGTGCTTACCGGCTATATGCTGACATCCGGTGTAGTGATACCTATAACAGGATTTTTGTCAGACCGATTTGGTCACAAGTTTATGTATATTGCATCGGTAATAGCTTTTACCATAGGTTCCGCCCTCTGCGGCATATCCTGGAACACCAATTCCCTGGTGGTGGCCAGGGTAATCCAGGCACTGGGTGGGGGCATGATTATACCAGTGAGCATGTCTATGATTTATAAAATTGTTCCTAGGGAAAAAATTGGTATGGCGCTGGGTATATGGGGTGTGTCAGCAGTTATGGCTCCTGCCATTGGCCCCACCCTGGGGGGCTACCTGGTGGATAACTTCAGCTGGCAGTGGATTTTTACCATTAATATTCCCATAGGGATTGTGGCTGTTATCCTGTCAATTAATTACCTGGAAGAAACAGAAATACAGAAAGATATAAAAGCTGATATTCCCGGTGTGATACTGAGTGCTGCAGCCTGCTTTTCACTTCTCTTGGCCCTCAGTGAGGGGCAGGAAAAAGGATGGACTTCTCAATATATTGTTAATCTGTTTTTAATATCAGGGTTTAGCACTGTTTTGTTTGTTTTGTGGGAACTGTCGGTCCCCCACCCCTTAATTGATATTCGGTTATTAAATAATCCTGTGCTGGTCTCCAGTTTGTTAGCTACCTGTATTGCCACCATTGCTCTTTTTTCGGCAGTATTTTTAATACCTATTTATGCCCAGAACCTGCTGGGCTACACTCCTATGGAAACCGGGTTGATGATGATGCCGATGGCATTGGTTACCGGTTTGATGATGCCCATCAGTGGAAGGCTGTTTGATAAGTTTGGAGCCTTTGGCCTTACATTTGTTGGCATGTCAGTGGTAGTAATTGTCACTTACTACCTGCACAACCTGAGCCTGGATACGGGTTACCGCCACCTGCAGGTAGTGCTGTCCATTAGGGCCATGGGCCTGGGCCTGGCAAGCATGCCGCTCACCACTGCTGGAATGAATACCGTTCCTAGAATGCTGGTAGGCAGGGCTACTGCCCTGAATAATACCGTGCGGCAGATATCTGCATCCATGGGTATTGCTTACCTCACTTACGTTCTCCAGCACAGGCAGGCTTTTCACACAGCGGTATTTAGAGAAAATATATCATTAGATTCCCCTGTAACAGGTATAGCAGCGGCTAAAATAGAGGGTTATTTGGCCAGCCATGGACTGCTGGGGGAAGCAGCGGAGCAGGGCAGTATTGAGCTGTTGTCCGGGATGGTGGCCCAGCACGCTTTTATTAATGCCCTGGACGATACTTTTGTGGTCAGCGCTGTTATATGTGCACTTGTTTTACCGCTGACTTTCATGCTCGGCAAAAAGAGGGTGGAAGCAGAACGAAAAAGACAGGAACAAATATACGGGAGTATTCACAATTAAAGAATGCGGCCTGCTAGAAATGCAGGCCTTTTTTAGACTATTAGAAAGTACTGCCAAGGTATTTACCGGAGAAAACGAGAGCCGGCGTAAAGACCTTGGCGGTAGTTATAATTAAATAAGATCAAAGGGAAACAGGTTTGAGTTATTGAATAACATAACTGGTATATAAATTATTAGAGGTGTTATATGGTGGAAAAGCAGGTTTTATCCGGCCCGATAGGCAGCGGTAAAACAACTTGTCTAAAGAAAAAATACCAGCAGCTGATTACCGGTGGAATTAAGTCTGACAACATCCTGGTAATGGTGCGGTCTTCCCTGGATGAAGACAAATGGAGAAGGACAATCAAGCTGCCTGCCAGTGGGACGCTGCATATTCATACCTATTTTGGTTTTGTACAAAACCAGCTGGCAAAGTTCTGGCCGCTGGTGGCTGAAAAGCTGGAGAACGGCAGGAAGCATGTACAGCCGGTTTTTATGACCGTAGAAGCAGCCCATTATTTAATGGGTGTTATGGTGGAAGAAAAACGAAATGCCGGGTGTTTTGCAGAAGTAAAATCTACCAGTGAAAACATTGCTATTCAGCTGATTGATAACTTGAACCAGGCTGCAGTTAATGGCATACCCCTGTCAACTGCAGTGAAGCGGCTGCATAAGCTGGCAGAATCGGGCAGCAGGGAAAAACTGCCTGCATACATGGATGCCGCTGCAGTTATGCAGCAGTTCAGAGAACACTGCCGCCGGAACGCCAGTATTGATTACTCTCTGGCGGTGGAACTCTTTAACGGCATCTTAATGAAGGAGCCGCTGTTCCTGGAATATTTAAAAAACCAGTGGCAGTATCTTATTGTGGATGACATTGAAGAAATGGTACCAACTGCTCAGGACTTGTTTTTATATCTCCTGGATAATGTCAATGGTGCATGGATAGGGTTTGACCCCCAGGGCGGGCATACTACATTTTTTGGTGCTTACCCTGAAGGGGTAAAGGAAAAAATCCTGCCCTTGTGCCGGGTAAGAGAACTTAAAGTGCCTTCCAGTAAACATAAAGAATTGGCTGACAACCTGGCAGAATTTATCTGTGGTGAAACTACAGAGATAAAACAATCCCCCGCCTTAAAGGGTCAAATAGCAGCCGAACTGCGGGGAGAGATGTTAAATAAAGTGGTGAACGAAATTGTAAAAATTGTAACTGCCGGGGTAGAACCAAGACAGGTAGCAGTAATAGCACCAGTCATTGACAAGGTATTGGAGTTTACTCTGGTAAAGGAATTGGAGAAGCATAATATAAAGGCTGCTTGTTTATCCCGTTCAAAAAGAATCTTAGATCAGCCCTTTGCCAATGCCATGGTTACTTTGGCGGTGCTGGTTAATGATGACTGGAAAATGGATATTAATTTTACCTCCCTTGTACAGTCATTGTGCCTGCTCCTGCAGCTTGACCCTGTACGTGCTGCGGTGCTGGCGGAAGAAATTTACCGCAGCAACCTGGCGCTGCCGGACCTGGATGAGCTGGACCTCCGGGAAAAGGTTGGTTATCATAACTCGGAACGCTATCAGGCCCTGAAGCAGTGGCTGGAAAAGCAGCGCCAGGATAAGTCAGACCTGGAACTTTTATTTCAAAAAGCATTTGCTGAACTTTTATCCCCTCTTCTTCCCGGGGAAGAGGATCTCTTAGCCTGCCGCCAGCTCATTGATTCGGCAGTTAAGCTGCGCAAAGTTCTAAATTGTTACGGGGAAGAAATGCTGGGTTATAAGTTTATTGAGATGATACAGAAAGGAACTTTGGCTGCTGAGGTTCTCTACCGCCCACCTGCCGATGAAAATAAAGTAATTCTGACGTCACCTTTGAATTTTATTTTAAACCCGTATATTGAAAAAGTTGAGTACCAATTTTGGCTTGATATAGGCAGCGGTTCCTGGATGAGAGGACTGGCCAAAGAACTGGCCAACCCCTGGGTGCTGTCACGGCGGTGGTCTGGCAGCAGGGTATGGGATGATGTTATAGACCAGGAAACCAGGGTGAATAAGCTTTCCAGGTTGGTAAGGGCTCTGCTGGGTAAATGCAGTAAAGGTATATTTACTGCCCACAGCCACTTGAGCAGCCAGGGCTTTGAACAGAACGGACTGCTGGTGGAGGC
Organism: Desulfotomaculum sp.; assembly: GCA_017656165.1. Classification (GTDB taxonomy): domain Bacteria; phylum Bacillota; class Desulfotomaculia; order Desulfotomaculales; family Desulfohalotomaculaceae; genus Desulforadius. Next base: position 6,285 of record JACDOL010000042.1, on the reverse strand, counting down.
TTTTGATAGTGTGCAGCAGGGGGGGATAACAGGTGATTAAATTAAGGCCGGGGCAGAAGGAAGTGGCCCAGTACCGGGGTGGGTATATGGCAGTTCCGGCTGTTCCAGGAGCCGGGAAAACCACTGTGCTGGCTCACCTGGCCGCAGATTTAATTCAAGAAGGCTGTAATGGGAAGGGAAAAATTTTAATTGTAACGGTAATGAATTCAGCAGTTTCCAACTTCCGCAGCCGTATAGGGGACTTTTTACAGGAAAGAGGGCTTCCACGCAGCCGGGGATATGAAGTTAAGACCCTGCACTCCCTGGCTATGACCATCTTAAAAGAAAAACCTGAGTACTTACTCATTAACCAAAACTTTCAGGTGCTTGATGAGGGCAGGCAGCATGAACTGCTGCAGCAGTTAACCAGTGAATGGATGGCAGAAAACAGTGCCCTGTGGAAAGAGCCGTTAAGATTTAAAAAGGGGTCTGATAAGTACCAAAATGTGCTGGAGAAATGGGAAAAAAAGCTGCCGGTAATTTTCAAAGAAGCAGTGAAAACAATAAAATTTATTGGATTGAGTCCAGGAGATGCTGAAAAAATACGGCAGCAGCTGGAGGAGAGTTCATATTTAAGGTGGGCCTTGAGTATTTACCAGCAGTATTCTAGAGTATTAACCAGGGAAGGATACCTGGATTTTGACGATTTGATAATTCACGCCCTGCGCTTGTTAAAAGAAGATACCGGGGTGCTGGAACGCCTGCAGAATCGCTGGACATTTATATTTGAAGATGAAGCCCAGGATTCCAACCCGCTGCAGGAAGAAATTTTAATGCTGCTGGCTGAAAAATCAGGCAACCTGGTCCGCGTAGGTGATTCCAACCAGGCCATTTTAGGAACTTTCACTGCAGCAGAACCGGACATATTCCGCCAGTACTGCCGGCGCCCAGACGTTAAGAAGCAGTCTATATTATATTCCAGCCGCAGTTCCGTCCAGGTAATAAACCTGGCCAACTACCTGGTTGACTGGAGCAGCCTTTACCATCCCCAGAAAGAGTGCCGCACTGCCCTGGAGAGACAGCACATATACCCGGTGGATGGGACCGACCCCTTTCCCAACCCTGAAGTGGAAGGATATACAATCGGGATAGTGGGTTACAAGGAACAAAAGGAGGAAATTGAAAAGGTTGCAGAACATGCCGCTAATTATATTCAGAGAAACCCCAGGGACACGGTGGCCATTCTGGTGCCCAACAGGTATGTGCAGCAGGAATTTGCAAACATTCTTACGGTAATGGGTGCCAATTTTGAAGAGGTGGGGAAAATAACCAGCCAGCAGGCTAAAACAATAAATGATGTGGAAAAAGTACTGGAATATTTGGCTGAACCCCACCGCCCGGAAAAATTAACAGCATTATTAACCAGCATTTTTCTTACTGATGTTACAGGTGACAGCAGTGAAATTTTGAATAGGCTGTTTGAAAAATACCCCATGGAACAGGTGCTTTATCCCACAGGAGGGCGGCTGCCCTGGCTGGAAATACCTGACGAACTGTCTGACCCGGAGTTATATACCAGGTTTATACAGGGAATTAAATCGGTGCAGAAGTGGCTGGATGCCAGCATACAGCTTCCGCCCGATGAATTGGTGCTGTACCTGGCCGAAGATATAAATTTAGATCTCCATCAGCTGGGCTTTGCCCACAATCTGGCACTGTTAATAAGGCAGAAAATGCATGAAAACCCGCATTGGCGGCTGTATGATGTTGTCCTTGATCTGCCGGCACTGAAGCGTTCAATGGGAAGCTACCTGCGGGTGGTAAACGAGCAGCAGGGGTTTGAGCCTACTCCTGGAGTAATATCATTAATTACCACTCATAAGTCCAAAGGATTGGAGTGGGATACCGTCTATCTAACCGGGGTTACAAGAGCTGAGTACCCTTCCACTGCTGCTGATAATTTTCAAAGTGAGATGTATTTCTTAAAACAGGGAAGAAATAATCCTGTGGCCTTAATTAAAGCTGAGCTTAAGTTCATTACCGGGGATAAAGTAAAAGATCCCCTATACCAGCATAAAATTGATGAGATCAGCGAGCGGCTGAGGCTTTTATATGTAGCCATTACCAGGGCCAAGAAAAATCTCCTGCTGACTTATCATGAAAAGACTATTTATAACTTTAAAACGGGCCCCAGCCAGCTTATTAAAATTTTATCTAATCATATTAAAAAGGAGAGAGCCCGTTATGGCTGCAGTTGATCTAAAAGAAATGTACTTTAGTCAAAATTCATTGAGTACCTATGACAGCTGTTACCTAAAATTTCGCCGCCGCTATATTGATGGTCTGTACTGGCCGGGCAGCTGGGTTTTAGATAGGGGCCAGAGAGAATTAATGGAACAGGGCCAGGTGTTTCACCATTTAGCCCAGCGGTACTACTCCGGGATTCCGGTGGGGGACCTGGAAGCAGGTGCCGTCGGCCCGGTAGCAGACTGGTTTGAGAGGTTAAAAGAGTTTCGCCCCTTTACCGGTGATGCGGTGTTTCTCCCGGAACAAGAACTGCGCATTGACCAGGAAGGTATCAGGCTGGTGGCTAAATATGACCTGCTGGTAATACTGCCGGACGGACGGGCAGTAATATATGACTGGAAAACTGCTCCTACTCCGCCTAAAAACCACTACTACCGCCGCCACATGCAGACAATTGTTTACTGCTATCTCTTGGTAAAGGCCGGGGGAATGTATGCACCCGGGGGAAGATTTAGCCCGGGGGACATTTCTATGATTTACTGGAACCCGCGTTTTCCGAAAGCAGTGGAACCGCTGGTGTATTCCGAAGAGAAATATCATAAAGATGAAAGAATTATCCGCGCTAAAATTAAAGAGATTGAGAGCAGGGAATATGAAGACTTTTATGCTACCAGTAATGAAAAGATATGCCGGTATTGCGAGTATTCACCAATATGCCATGGTAAACCGGCAGTGATAGAAGATGATTATGAAGAGGAGGAAGAGCACTTAAATTTTGATTGGAATGACATTGATGAAACAATTTTTGAATAAAGTTAATATTCCTGGTGAATACCTGGAGGCTGTCAATGGTAATGAAATACCAGCTTATATACTCTTTAAACGGGGAATAAAAAAGGAAGAACTGGAAGGCTTTTTGAATTGGGAAAAATACTTTCCAACTTCTCCCTGGGAACTGCCCAATTTAGATAAAGCGGTAGATATAGTAAAAGAAGCTGTAGATTCCGGACAAAAGATTTGTGTTTACGGTGATTACGATGTTGATGGGGTTACATCCACAGCCCTGCTGGTTTCAGTACTTAAAATGCTGGATGCAGATGTTATTTACAGGGTTCCTGACAGGTTTAAAGAAGGATACGGGTTAAATGAGGAAGTAATAAAACAGCTGCCGGCTCAAGGTGTTAAACTGCTCCTTACCTGCGACTGCGGTATTGCCAACATCAAAGAAATTGGGCTGGCCAAAGAACTGAACATGCAGGTGGTAGTTACTGACCACCACCAGCTTCAGCTGGAACTGCCTCCCGCTGATGCCGTTGTCAACCCGCAAATGCTGCCTGATGATCACCGGGCAAAAAATGTACCTGGAGCTGCAGTGGCTTATTTTTTGGCCAGGGGACTTCTGGATAGGTACAAGCGGGCAGATGAAGCCGATAAGCTTATTGACCTGGTAGCCTTGGGGGTAATTGCCGATGTGGTACCGCTGAGAGGAGAAAACAGGTACTTTGTACAGAGAGGCCTCAACCAAATTAAAATATACCAGAAACCTGGTATAACAGCCTTATTGGAAGCAGCAGGCCTAGATGCCGGTGAGCTTACAGAAGAAGATATAGCATTCCAGGTAGCTCCCCGGCTTAATGCCGCCGGGCGGATAAAGAATGCAGACATTGCAGTAGAACTGCTGTTGAGTAATGATTATCAAGAAGCTGTAGAAAAGGCCCAACTGCTGAACCAGTTAAACCAGGAAAGACAGCAGCTTTGCAAAGAAATGCTTGCTGAAGCGGAATTGATGCTGCAGGGAAAGAAAGAGGGGCCAATAATTTTGTTCCAACCGCACTGGCACCAGGGTATAATCGGTATTACTGCCGGCAGGCTGTGTGAGAAATACCAGGTTCCGGTAATTATGCTGGGCTTAAAAGAAGATGGAAAAACGGTGGTAGGGTCAGCCAGGTCAGTGGAAGGTGTACATATTTTTAAGGTGTTAGAGCAGTGTGCTGAATACCTGGACGGCTTTGGTGGTCATGCCGGTGCAGCAGGACTCTCCCTGCGCAGAGATAACCTTTCTCTCTTTACAAAGGTATGTGAAAAAATCCTAGCTGAAAAACTGGCTGAGCTGGAAACTAAAGAAGTAATTAAATATGATATTGAACTTCCCTTGTCGATGGCTACGGCAGATCTTTATAATCAGCTTCGTTTTTTGGCTCCATATGGAGAGGGGTGGCCCAGGCCAACTTTTTACTGCCGGGATGTCAAGATTCTATCGGCCCGGCCCACTACCGGCAAAGACCACTTGAGGTTAGTTTTGAAATACAGGGAACAGACAGCCAGCGCCATGTACTGGTGGGGGGCAGGAAGCGATATTCAGCAGGGTGACCTGCTTTACAGTATCTCACTTAACCGCTGGCAGGGTGAGGTTAAAGTGCAGCTGGTGGTTAATAAGTTTATAGTTTCAACGTCACTCCAACCGAAAACTGAGAGAAGAATAACCATTAAAGAAGTTATAGACAGGCGCCGGTGGCGGGAACTGGGCGAGAAACCACCGGATTTCACAGGTGCTGTATATTATTACGAGGGAATGCCGCTGAAAAAATTTTTTACCCGGGTATGCGACAGGTATTCTATTCACAAGGCAGAATGCCTGGTTCTTTTAAGCTGTCCGCCGAGCAGCGGGGTATTAAAAGAGATGCTGGTTCTTTCTGGGGCGCAAACCCTGGTACTGGCTTATTCAAAGAACAGCGGAACTAAACCGGCAGAATGCGTAAAACTAGTGATGAGTTATATTAAGTATGCAGCTAAAAAATTTGGCGGTAAGATTTCTGTTTTTGAACTGGCAGCAATAACCGGGGAAACTGAACTGCTGGTTATGGAGATACTTAGGTTATTAAGAGACAGTGGACTGCTGGAAATGGAAATTATGGAGCAGGGTAAGATGTTTGTCAAATTAAAGCCTGGAGGGAATATAAAGGAGATCCCATCTTCGCTTAAGGATATGATAGCCGAGAGCAATGCCTACCGGCGGTACATGAGTAATGTCAGTGCCGAAGCATTACAAAAAAAACTAAATAAAAAGGTATTTGAATTTTAAATACTTTATGGTAATATTATGCTGAAAACGTATGTACGATAATAATATCACAATTTTAAGGGGGGAGCTGCTATAAATAACATCAAAGCATTTGCACTTATGGGCCTGCTGAGCATCCTGTTAGTGCTGCTTGGTAACGCAATTGGAGGACAATCAGGTGCCATGATGTTTTTCCTGATTTCCCTGGGTATAAACTTGTTTGGGTATTTCAACAGTGATAAGGTAGCTATTAAAATGACCAGATCACAGCCCATCTCTGAAGAGCAGGCACCGGAACTGCATGCAATGGTGCGCAGGCTGGCAGATAGAGCGGGGATACCAATGCCGAGATTGTATCTCACGCCTTCTCAGCAGCCCAATGCCTTTGCCACTGGTCGAAATCCGCAAAACTCAGCTGTGGCAATAACTGAAGGTCTTATTAGGCTGCTTAATAAGGAAGAGCTGGAAGGGGTTATTGCCCACGAGCTGGCTCATATAAAAAACCGTGACGTATTGGTGGGAACTATTGCTGCCAGCATGGCCGGTGCAATTACAATGATTGGCAACATGCTGCAGTGGACTGCCATGTTTGGTGGCTTAGGCGGCAGCGATGATGACGAAGGCGGGATTGGGGGAATTGGTGCCCTGGTGATGGCGATATTGGCACCGCTGGCGGCCACAATAATTCAATTGGCCATTTCCCGGTCCCGGGAATACGGGGCAGATGCCACGGGAGCAAGGATTGCCGGCAGCCCCAACGGGTTGGCCAATGCGCTGCTAAAATTAGAACGGGCTGCTCACAGTATTCCAATGCAGGTTAACCCGGCCGCCTCACACTTGTTTATCGTTAATCCATTAAGTGCCCAAGCGGTGGCTAAGTTATTCAGTACCCACCCGCCGATAGAGGATAGGGTAAATAGATTAAGACAAATGGTAATTAATTAAAAGTATATTCTAAAGATAGGCTCTGCAGATTTAACTGCAAAGCCTATCTTTTT
>JACDOL010000041.1 GCA_017656165.1 Desulfotomaculum sp. | reverse complement strand
AAAAGAAAAAACCACAGTTAAATAAACTGTGGTTTACTTCATTTTTTCTAATTCTTCTAACAGCCGGTCGTTTAAGACTCTAATGTAGGTACCTTTCATACCCAGCGACTTAGATTCAATTACGCCTGCACTTTCAAACTTGCGAAGGGCATTTACAATTACTGAACGGGTAATGCCAACTCTATCTGCAATTTTACTGGCCACCAGTACACCTTCATCTCCATCCAGCTGTTTAAAAATGTGCTGTACGGCATCCAATTCACTATAAGAAAGTGTTCCCAGGGCAATCTGTACAGCTGCCTTCTTACGTGCCTCTTCTTCCATACGGTCAGCCCTAGCCCGGAGAATCTCCATAGCTACAACGGTAGCACCGTACTCGGCCAAAATCAAATCGTCATCTGTAAAGTTTTCATTATATTTTGCCAGCACCAGCGTACCTAAACGTGATCCTGCTCCCAAAATAGGTACAACTGTAGTAACCTTATTGCTGTGACGGCAGCCTTCATCTTCAAAAAACACGCATGCATTATGAGTTTGACAGAAATTGGCATGAGTTTCATCTATCTTTAACAGGTGATTGTTGTAATCCTCAGGAAATCTCTTGCTTCCTTCAACAATATCCTTCATAATGTCACAATCGAAATTATCCATGAACGCGTAACCTAAGGCACGTCCACGTCTGTCAATGATGTATACATTGGACTGGATATTTTCGGATAGTACTGCTGCGATTTCTGCATAATCAACCGGGTAGCCAGCGGACTTCTGCAGCAGGCTGTTGATGGCCCGGGTTCTTTCCAGTAAGCTCTTCATCAAATTTTCCCTCCTGTCTGCTATAAAATGTAACGTGATAAATCTTCATTTGTTACTACTTCATCTAGCTTACTTTTTACATACTCTCGGTCAATGGTTATATTTTTTTCAACCATGTCCGGTGCCTCAAACAAAATTTCTTCAAGAAGTTTTTCCATAATAGTGTGCAGCCGGCGCGCACCAATATTCTCCGTCTGTTCATTTACAGTATACGCTATTTCCGCAATTTCTTCAAGAGAATTTTTTGAAAATTCAATACTAATCCCTTCCGTTTCTAACAAAGCTTTGTACTGCTTAATTAAAGCATTTTGCGGTTCTGTGAGAATTTGAACAAAGTTTTCCCTAGTTAGACTATGCAGTTCAACCCTGATAGGAAAACGGCCCTGCAGTTCTGGAATTAAGTCTGATGGTTTGGCCACATGAAAAGCGCCTGCGGCTATGAAAAGCATATGATCAGTTTTAACGGGGCCATATTTTGTCATTACCGTTGAACCTTCAACAATGGGTAAAATATCCCGCTGGACCCCACCCCTGGAAACATCAGGTCCCTGGCTGTATTCTTTTACAGCTATTTTATCTATTTCGTCTAAAAATATTATCCCTTGTTCTTCCGCCCTTTTTACAGCCTGGGAAGTAACTTCATCCATATCGATAAGTTTTTGTGCTTCCTGCTGGGTTAAAATTTTTCGTGCCTCTTTAACTGTAACCTTCCGTTTCCGCTTTTTAGCAGGGAGGATCCCATCAAACATATCTTTAATATTAATTCCTAGTTCCTCTGTGCCGGACCCGGTAAAAACCTCAAGCATGGGTGGACTGCTCTCTTCAATTTCTATCTCCAGGTATTCATTTTCCAGTTCTCCCCGCTTCAATTTTTCACGCAGGGTTTCTCTTTCAAATTTTACCCTATTTTTTAACTGCTCATGCATTTCATCCTGCTGTTCAGCATTTTGAGATGCAGCCCCAAACAGCATTTCAAATGGATTTTTAACGGCAGACTTTTTCTCAGGCATGGGTGCCAGTATTTCAACAATACGTTCTTCCGCCATTTTCATTGCTTTATCTTCAACTTCCGCCATTTTTTCCTGCTTGACCATACGTATACTAGTCTCAACTAAGTCTCTAACTATAGACTCTACATCACGGCCAACATATCCAACCTCTGTAAATTTTGTGGCTTCTACTTTCACAAAAGGCGCATTTACTAACCTTGCTAAGCGGCGCGCAATTTCTGTTTTGCCAACACCGGTAGGACCTATCATTAAAATATTTTTGGGTACAACTTCTTCCATCATATCTTCCGGTAATCTGCTGCGCCTGTAGCGGTTGCGCAAAGCAATGGCCACTGCCTTCTTGGCCTCTTCCTGTCCCACTATATACTTATCCAATTCAGCAACTATCTGCCGAGGTGTCAAGGATTCCACAAGTACCGGCCCCCTTATAATTCTTCCACCACAATGCTGTGGTTTGTATACACACAAATTTCAGCAGCAGTCTTTAATGCCTCATGAACTATTTCCCTCGGACTTAGCTGGCTGTGCTTTGCCAATACCCTAGCAGCAGCCAAGGCATAACTGCCACCGCTGCCTATAGCCGCAATACCATCGTCCGGTTCAATCACCTCGCCGTTGCCGGATATGATTAATAAATGTTCTTCATTGGCAACTATCAGCAGGGCTTCTAACCTGCGAAGCATGCGGTCCATCCGCCATTCTTTGGCCAGCTCAACTGCTGCCCGCAGGATGTTCCCATGAAACTCTTCCAGCTTTGCTTCAAATTTCTCAAAAAGTGTGAAAGCGTCAGCCACCGATCCAGCAAATCCAGCCAGCACCTTACCTTTGTACAAGCGCCTTATTTTTTTAGCGTTTTGTTTAAATATGGTCCGGTCGCCAAAGGTAACCTGGCCATCTCCGGCTATGGCCACTTTTGAGCCGTCTTTCACCGCTACAATTGTTGTGGCATGAAACATTTTTACTCTACCCTTTCTCAACAATTATTTATTATATTAGTTTAATTTGAAATTGACAATCATTTTATTTAAATAATTCGACACTTTTCACGACCTGGGGTGATTTTTCTTGTAGACTTCTTTAATCTTCTCCCTGGTAACATGGGTATATATCTGAGTAGTTGAAAGCCTCACATGACCTAAAAGTTCCTGCACCGTCCTCAGGTCAGCCCCTCTCTCTAGGAGGTGAGTGGCAAATGTATGCCTGATGGTATGAGGGCTGGCATGCCGTTCAAAACCTACCTGCTTTAAGTATTTGGCAAGCATTTTACGTACGCCTCTCTCGCTCAAACGCCCTCCCTGGTAGTTTAAAAATAATGCCTTAGTTTTATTACTATTATTTGCTTCTAGAAACGGCCGGGCTTCATTAATATACTTATTCAACGCTTGAAGAGCATATGAACCTAGAGGCACTACCCGTTCACGTGATCCTTTGCCCATTACTCGTACATAACCGCCAAACAAATCTATGTCACTTATATCCAGGGCAGTGACTTCACTGACCCTAAGCCCACCGGCATAAATGACTTCCAGTATAGCCCGGTCTCTTAAACCCAGGGCTGTATTTGGAGGTGCTTCTAAAAGTTTAATTATTTCGTCCGGGTAAAAAAACTCCGGCAGCTTTTTTTCCAGCTTGGGAGTAGATACCCTAACCATAGGGTTGTTATTAATTATCTCCTCCCGGTTTAAAAAGTTATAAAAAGAGCGCCATGCAGCCAGTTTCCTGGCAATGGTGGTACGGGCCATCCCGGCAGACTGAAGGTGGGCCAGGTAACTGCGCATAGTGCGGTGATTAATATCAGATGGCTTTAATTCTACGTCTTTTACTCCCAGCAGCTGGGCAAAAAAATCTACTCCCTGGAAGATATCTTTCTGATATTCCTCCAGGGTGCGGGGAGATGAGTTTTTTTCTAATTTTAAATAAAGTATAAACTCGTCTATGTAATGGTACATACTTCAGACCCATCCATCCCTTATGACATTATTCCATGAGCTTTAGTAAATGCTTGCAGGCTTTCCAGGGCCCTCTGAGAAATTTTTTCGTTTCGTTCCTTCTTGTTTTTTATTCTATTTTCCAGGGGAGGCAAAAGCCCAAAAGTAACATTCATGGGCTGAAAATTTTTCGGGTTTGCTGTGGTAATGTAGTTTAAAAGTGCTCCATGAGCAGTATCCTTGGGAAACACCAGCGGTTCTTTACCCGCCCACAACCTTGCAGCATTAACACCAGCCACAAGGCCGGCTGCAGCAGATTCCACATAACCTTCAACACCGGTTATTTGACCAGCAAAGAATAAATTGGGCTTCTTTTTAAACTGCAGGGTAGGTTTTAAAAGTACCGGCGAATTAATATAAGTGTTCCTGTGCATAACGCCGTACCGTACAAATTCAGCATTTTCCATTCCCGGTATCAACCTGAATACGCGTTTCTGTTCTCCCCATTTAAGGTTGGTCTGAAAACCAACCATATTATACAGCGTACCCTCAGCATTATCCTGTCGGAGCTGTACCACTGCATAAGGACACCGGCCTGTACGGGGGTCAATTAAACCCACTGGTTTTAAAGGCCCAAAAAGCAGGGTTTCCCTTCCTCTGGCAGCCATAGCTTCTACCGGCATGCACCCTTCAAAATGTACTTCTTTTTCAAATTCTTTCAGCAGAACTCTTTCTGCATTAATTAATTCATCATAAAAAATGTTGTATTCCTCTTCATTCATGGGACAGTTTAAATAGGCTGCTTCCCCCTTATCATACCGTGAAGATCGAAAAATAACATCCATATTTAATGATTCTAAAGTTACAATTGGTGCTGCTGCATCATAAAAATACAAGTAATTACTTCCAGTCATTTCCTTTATTTTTTCTGCCAGCGAGTCAGATGTCAGCGGCCCGGTGGCAATTATAGTTATCCCTTCTTGAGCCACATCAGTTATTTCCTGGCGGATAACCTCAATAAGCGGGTGCTCTTCCAGGATACTTGTAATAAAACGTGAAAAACCTTCTCTATCGACAGCCAAGGCACCACCGGCCGGCACCCGGTTCTTATCGGCGCTTTTCATTATTAATGAATCCAACCGGCGCATTTCCTCTTTTAGTAATCCAACAGCATTTGTCAGTGAAGCAGCACGTAATGAATTACTGCAAACCAGCTCTGCAAAATTGTCGTTATGGTGAGCAGGTGATTTTTTGAACGGCTTCATTTCATAAAGCCGTACCGGAATGTTTTGCCGGGCCAGCTGCCATGCGGCTTCCGACCCGGCCAAACCTGCACCGATAACCGTAACATAATTATTACTCATATTCTACAACTCCTGTAACGAAATCTTTTTACTGAACTGCTTGTGCCCCGCTGGATTCTTTGTCCTTCCCAGCCTGAACCTGGCAGCCGCACTTTTCATTAATACATTTATAATAAGATCCCTTACCACGGGCATTCTTTTTTACCATCAAGCCGCCGCATTCAGGACATTTTTCTTTAACCGGCTGATCCCAGATCACAAATTCGCACTGGGGATAATTGCTGCAGCCATAAAATTTTCTTCCCTTTTTGCTGCGCCTGAGAACGATATCCCCGCTGCACTGGGGACATTTTACCCCGGTAGGTTCTAAAAGCGGCTTTGTAAAGCGGCATTCCGGGAAGCCGGGACAGGCCAAGAATTTCCCATACCGTCCGAATTTAATTACCATATTGCGCCCGCACTTTTCACAAATTTCATCGGTTACTTCATCTTCTATTTCCACCTTGCCTATGGCATTATCTGCTTTTTCCAATGTTTTTTTGAAGGGCTTATAAAATTCTTTCAGTACCTTCACCCAGTCAAGGCCGCCTTCTTCAATTTTATCCAAGTTCTCTTCCATTTCAGCCGTAAATTCCAGGTTTATAATATCGGGAAAGTGTTCTTTTAAAAGTTCCACAACTATTGTTCCCAGTTCTGTGGGGTAAAACTGTTTGTTTTCCCTCACCACATATCCCCGCTTTTGAATTGTATCAACAATGGGAGCATAAGTACTGGGACGCCCAATACCTTTTTCCTCTAGAGCCTTTACCAGTGTGGCATCGGTATAGCGGGGAGGCGGTTGTGTAAAATGCTGTTTTGGTTCATATTTTTCAATCTTTAATTTATCCCCTTCACTTAACTCCGGCAGCAGACCTTCATCTTCTTTCTTACCATCATCCTCAGTATATACCTGCATAAAGCCTGGAAACTTTACCACCGAGCCGTTGGCTCTAAACAAGTACTCCCCAACCTTTATATCCAGGCTGGTGGTATCCATAACGGCCGGTGCCATTTGACTGGCTATAAAACGCAGCCAGATTAATTTATACAGCCTGTACTGGTCCCTGGTTAAGTACTCTTTTATAGACTCGGGATCCAGGTGAACGTATGTGGGCCTAATGGCTTCATGGGCGTCCTGCACTTTTCCTTCTTTTTTCTGTCCTGCCCCGGCCTGTTTTACCTCCTTAGGTACATAAGAAGGACCGAATCTTTCTTTTATCAGCTTTTTGGCGTCTTCCTTGGCCGTCTCTGATACGCGTTTTGAATCAGTACGAATATAAGTGATCAAACCGGTAATGCCCTCGTCACCAATTTCCAGGCCCTCGTAAAGCTGCTGTGCTACAACCATAGTTTTACGGGCAGTAAAATTCAGCTTGCGGTAGGCCTCCTGCTGCAGTGAACTGGTGGTAAAAGGGGCTGCCGGGAGGCGCAGTTTTTCTTTCCGGCTGACCTTTTCCACCTGCGGCTCCAATCCATTTAGTTCAGCCAATACTTTATCCATTTCTTCTTTACTTTGAATCTTAACTTTCTTGTTCTTGTGTTTGCTCAGCTTAGCCTCAAAACTGCCTTTACCGGGTTTAGACAGCTTTGCAGTCAGCGACCAGTATTCTTCCGGCACAAAATTTTTAATTTCTTCTTCCCGGTCAACGATCATGCGTACTGCAACAGACTGCACCCTACCTGCAGACAGGCCCTTTTTAACCTTGCGCCATAATAAGGGGCTTAAATTATAACCCACCAGTCTATCTAAAATTCGCCTGGCCTGCTGTGCATTAATCAGATTCTTGTTCAGGGTTCGAGGTTTCTTCACAGCATTTTTTATGGCGTTTTTGGTAATTTCATTAAATTCTATACGGCATGGAGTATCCTCTTTAATACCTAGAATTTTCTGCAGGTGCCAAGCTATAGCCTCACCTTCCCGGTCCGGGTCAGAGGCCAGCAGTACTTTATCAGCTTTTTTCACTGCCGATTTTAATTCCTTGATAATATCACCTTTACCGCGGATGGTGATGTACTTGGGATTAAAGTCATTTTCTACATCTACCCCAAACTGGCTTTTCGGAAGGTCACGAACATGACCCATGGATGCTTTTACCTTGTAATTTTTTCCCAGAAATTTACCTATACTTTTTGCCTTTGCAGGCGATTCCACAATCACCAGAGTTTTTGCCACTTTGTGATACACCCCTATACAGCATGTTTGGTGCAATATTGTATTTGTTTTTTATAACTAGTTTGTACATTATTAAACTTTTACCTGGAATTAACCGCCGCATACATTTTACCAGGCATTTTTTTTAGTAAACCTTTAACTTCCAGGAACATTAAAGCTGCCATGACCTCCTGGGACGGTAACTGCAGGCGCTGCAATAACTCTTCAATATGCAGCGGATCTCCGCTTAATATATCATAAACGGCCTGTTCTGTCCTGCTTAATTTAAATTTGAATTGCGAACCCGCTTGTTCACCGGTTATGGCTGATATTATCCCAAGCTCTTCCAATATATCTTCTGCTGCAGTGACAGGTTTCGCCCCCTGCTTGATAAGCTTAAGCGGTCCCCTGCTCATTTTACTGTATATGCTGCCCGGCAGGGCCATAACTTCTTTCCCCTGTTCCAGGGCCAGGTCAGCAGTAATTAAGGCCCCGCTTTTTTCGGCAGCTTCCACTACCACAACCACCTGTGACAGGCCGCTGATAATCCTGTTTCGAGAAGGAAAATGCCACGATTCCGGTGGTGAACCCAGTGGAAACTCACTGATTACAGCGCCTTTTTCTATAATTTCAGCCATCAGCCGGGCATTTTCCTTAGGATATACCACGTCAAGACCGCATCCCAGTACGGCTGCTGTATAACCCCCAGCATTAAGAGCACCCCGGTGGGCAGCACTATCAATTCCCCTGGCCAGTCCGCTGACTACAGCAGCACCATTTTCAGCCAGTTCTCCGGCAAGCCGTTGGGCAGCAGTCCTGCCGTATGCAGTGGCTTTACGGGAACCCACAACGGCAACAGCATTGTTTAATTCCTTCAGCCTGCCGCGCACAAACAGTACCGGCGGTGGGTCAAAAATATCTCTTAAAGCCGGTGGATAGTTATCATCATCATATGTTATAAAATCTACCTTATGATGGTAAAGATAATCAAGTTCTTTTTCTAAATTTAACCGGGAACGTTTTTGTACTATTTTTTCAGCCGCCTCTGGTTTAATACCGGGAACTCTGGTAAACTCTTTCTTCCCAGCATACCAAGCAGCCTCAGGGCTGCCGAAGTAATTTATTATATCCCAGACGCGCCTGCCAACACCCGGCATTATAAGCTGCCATCCCAGCCAGTACATATTTTTTTCCACTGTCTACCACCCCATAAAAAGGCAATTGAAATAGGCATTTCGGGAAACAACATTTTTTTCCTGCTGTAAACCAGAAGTATTTTTAGCGAAACATGTCGTTAAGATAAATTTAAGAGGCCATCCATCTCCTGTTTGCAGCAGATAACATCCCTGTATATATCACCATACAGCTCCAACCTCCGGAAAATAGTATTAATATTAAAATTACCCGGATCTATTCCCCCGGCTTCTATCTCTTCCCATGCCAGCGGGGTGGACACCGGGGCCATTTGTTTGGGCCTTAGGCTGTACTGCCAGGCCATAGTTTTCCCCCTGGTATTTTGTAAATAATCAAGATAAATTTTTTGTCCTCTCTTTTCCACCGCTCTCTCTGTGGTGCATTTAGAAGGATAAACTTTTTCTATAATTTCTGCTGTAAATTTCATGGCCCTGGTTACCTCTGCAAATGAATACCTTGGAACTATGGGTATAAATAAGTGCATTCCTCTCGATCCAGAAGTCTTAGGGTAGCATTTAAGTTGAAACTCACTAAGTACCTGCTTTACCAGCAGTGATGCTTCTAACACTTCATTAAATTTAATTCCCGGCTCAGGGTCCAAGTCCATTACCGCTATGTCCGGGCACTCCACATTATCCACCCGGGATGTCCAGGCATGTATTTCCAGGCAGCCCAGGTTAGCCAGCCATATTAAAGTGGGCAGGTCATTGCATACAACATAATTTACCTCCTTATTTGAATGTTTTATTAAAAAAGTTTCCACCCATCCCGGTGCATGTTCCGGACATTCCTTCTGGTAAAAAAATTCACCTTCAATGCCGCCAGGATAACGCTTTAGAACCAGGGGCCTGTTTCTGATGTGCGGCAGCAGTACTTCTGCCACATCGTAATAGTATTTAATAACATCTCTCTTGCTAATGCCGCCCGGGTACATAATTTTATCTAAATTTGTCAGTTTTACTTTTTTGCCCTGGACCGCAGCTACAACTTCACTACCCCGTACCGGCAACTGCATCACCCCCGTGCTGATAGTTTAACCCGTTAGAAGTTAAATATTTTTTCCGCTGAACGGGGGTCTATTTTCCACCAAAATCCCAGGCTGTTCACCATTCGTAATTCCAGTTCTTTTTTTACATTTTTAGGCCCATCTGCATAGTCAACAGATATACTTACTTTAAGGCTGTTTGCCCGGTCATCAAAAGCCTTTATGCTGTAAGTTAAATTTAGTATTTTCTCAATGCTGTGCTGGCAGCTTTCAGTATTAATTTGCGGGTCTGCCACCAGTGTTTGAACTGCAATATCCGGTGCCTTTTGATCCAGGGCGGTTAAAAATATTTCTGCCACTTGTTCCGGCGAGCAGTAACGCAGCATTTCCGGCAGGCGGCCTGCCGCTTTCCATACCATTATTTGATGCGCCAAATCAGTCTTTCGGGGATTCTGGTGGGTTGTGCTGTCTTTAAAATGAATGCAGAAATGCCCGTTAAAATTATTTTTTCTAATAGCCCCGGCGCCGTGAGGATAACCGCTCATAGAAGCAGCTATCCTTGTGCTGTTCACTTCTACAATAACCGCCCGGCGGCGCCAGCTCCATTTTCCATTATAAATTTCTTCCATTATCTCCGTATCCTGGGCTGTAAGGGGTTGGACATCGGCGTGATAGCTTCCGGCCCGGCGCTGTACTTCAAACCTTAAACCAGTATCCACGTCCTCCAATGCTGCCCTGCTGTACCGGGAAAAAATTTTTCTGGCTTCCTCCCAGGAAAGAAGCTGGCCAAAGGAACTCTGCCGCTCTAAACGCTGGGTATACTCCTTTACCAGTTCTCTCAGCCTGTAGCTGGGCAGTACCGCTGTACCATCAGGCGTAAAGTACTCTCCTGCCTCGGAAATTAAGTATTCATGCTGTTCAGCGCCCCGTGTTACTTTCATTTTGTAAAGTGCCAGCTGTTTTGGTGGTCCCGGTTGACGCAGCTTATTCATATAACTTAAGGCATCTAGTATATACTCTTTGTCCTGCTGGTTTGTTACACTTATTTCTGCCGGCCAGCGCAGGGCACTGAAGACTATTTCTGCCGGCGGCTCAGGCCAGTAGACGCTGGCCAAAATTAAAATAGGTATTAAAAACAAAAGCATTTTAGCCAATGTTCGATAGTTGAATAATAACGGGATAAAGTATTTCATCTACCCCACCCTTTAATGCTTTCTACCACAAGATATGGAATAATTTAAAAAATATGTCAGGGTGGAGCTTTTTAAATGGTCAGAGCCCTGCACTCTTCGGCATTTTTGTCCAGCCGCAGGCCCTTGTAGCTGGGGTGGCGCAGGCAATTACCCGGTGTAACCCCGGTATAGTACACCTCACAAACCAGAAGCGGTTTAACCCACCTGGTTTTTTTCTGTACAGAAAGAGGTACTTTAAATGGAGGAGTTTTAACCTCCAGCTGATTTAACAGCTTTACAAGCCTTTCCTGTTCCTGCTGGGTAAAGCCGGTCCCCACTTTGCCCTGGTATACCAGTTTGTCATTCCTGTAACCGCCCAGCACCAGTGATCCCAACAGGTTGGCACCCGATCCCGGCTCAAAGCCGCAGATTACCAGCTCAGCAGACCTGGTGCAGCGGATTTTTTTCCAGTAATGCGAGCGCCTGCCGGGAAGGTAAGGGCTGTCTGCACGCTTGGCCATAATCCCTTCCAGGCCCCGGTCGGCACAAGCCTTATAAAACTTATTACCTTCCTTCTTTATGTATTCCGGTAATAACAGTCCTTCCCCCACCGTTATTATTTCAGCCAGCATTTCTTTCCTCATGACCAGCGGCTCATGCATAACCGGTTTTCCATCCTTATAAAGTACGTCAAAAACCACATACACTGCCGGGATCCTTCTGGCAGCTTGTTTTATTTTCAGCGGTTCCCTCAACCTTCCCCTGGACTGCAGGGCGCTAAAAGACGGCATACCGTCCTGCAGTACCACAATCTCACCATCAAGTATCACCGGCAGATCATTCACCTGCCGGTGGAGTTTAGAATGTTCTGGAAACGACGGGGTCAGGTTAATTAAATTGCGCGATCTCAGTTCGGTATTTTTATTATTTAAGTAGGCCAAACAGCGGTAGCCGTCCCATTTGAGCTCATATATGTAATCCGGGCTGTCAAAAGGCTCCGCAGGCACAGCCAGCATGGGCTTTATTAATGGCAGCTTTTCAGTCATCTTTGATACTCCTTAGGTTATATACTTATCCAAAATTTACACTAGTATGTTATAATTTCTAATTATTAATACAGTAGGCTCCTCAAACATACTCGGCGCTCATCCTCCGGCGCGTCGTTCTTTGAATTTGCCGGCTATCGTTTTCTCCGGTAAATACCTTTGCTGCGTCATACTTTTTGAAAGTATAAATAAACCCCGGAAATCCCGGGGTTCTTATATAAGCTATATATTAAACTGACGCGGTTGGCTGAGTGATTCTTCTTTTTCTTCTGCCTCATAATGATGCCGATCTATCTTCTTGTAAGCCCTGATTATGTCACTGCGGCTGATAATTCCCTGCAGCCGTTTATTATTATCTAATACCGGCAGCCTGCCGACGCCATAACGGCTCATTAGGGCCACCGCTCTTCTTAAAGGTTCATGTTCATGAACATATATAACTTCTCTTTTCAGCAGCTGGCTGACCGGTGTATTTTCCTGGTTGTCTAAGGTTGCCCACCTCAGTTCCCTGCGGGTAATCATGCCTATCACCGTTCCATCCAGGTCAACCACCGGGAAACCCTGGTGCCGGCTGTGATTAATTTCCCTCAAGGCCTTCATAGCAGTATGTACTGCCAAAACATACTCCGGCCTAGTGCTCATCACATCACAAACCAGCACATCCTTCAGCACATCCGGGCGGCGCAGTTCTTCCAGGTCCAGCCCTTTGCGCAAAAGCTTGGTTGTGTATATACTGTACCCGGAAAAGGTAGAGCATATTACATAACTGATAATACATGTTATCATTAATGGGAGTATAAGCCGGTAATCATTGGTCATTTCAAACAGCAGGATAATTCCGGTAATGGGGGCAAAGGCACTTCCTGCCAGCACCCCTGCCATACCGGCAAAGGCATAAGCCATCGGGGATACCGCAACATTGGGGAAAAAGTAATTAGCTGTAATCCCAAATATTCCACCCAGCATTACTCCTAGGTACAGTGATGGAGCAAATACACCCCCGGAACCCCCGGAACCCAGGGTGATGGATGTGGCCACCAGTTTTAAAACCAGCAGTACAAGCATCAGTCCCAGGGTCATGTTCCCTGCCAAAGCCATTTCTATGTGTTCGTACCCCACGCCAAACACCTGCGGGTAAAACAAACCTATGACCCCAACTATAAGACCGCCAATTACCGGTTTTATATACTCGGGGACATTGACAGCAGACTTGAATATATCTTCAATGGAGTAAAAGGTTTTAATATATAACCATGAGAACAGGCCGGCTGCCACCCCAAGAAAGCCGTACAGGAACAGCTCCACCGGGGTATGCATGGCAAATTGAGGCATGGTGATAAAAGGTGAATTTCCTAAAAGAATCCTGCTCACCACTGAAGCAGTTACTGAAGAAACAATAACCATGGTCAGGTGGGTGGCTGCAAATTCTCCAAGTATTACTTCCAAGGCAAACATTACCCCGCCAATGGGAGCGTTAAATGTAGCAGCCACCCCGGCAGCGGCACCGCAGGCCACCAGGTCTCTCATCACATGGGGAGATGTTTTCAGCAGCTGTCCCACCGCTGATCCAATGCCGGAACTGATGTGAATTATGGGGCCTACCCGGCCGGCAGAACCCCCGGAACCTATACAGATGGCTGCTGCCAGTGATTTAACCGCCACTACCCTGACAGGAATAGTACCGCCGTGCAGTGCAACATCTTCCATCACTTCCGGAACTCCATGCCCCCTGGCTTCTTTAGCCAGGAAGTACACCAGCGGCCCTACTACAAATCCCCCCAAGGCAGGTAACAGTACCACATAATACTGCTGCATAAAACCCAGCAGGTGCCTGCTCTGATTAAAAAATATCCCGGTGAAAAACTCCAAAAGCCATATAAACCCATATACAGCAAAACCGCACAGGGTACCTACCAATACCCCCAGGGCCATGCCTTTTACCGGCGGTACTTTAACGTCTGCCTTACCGGGAATCATTTATCCTACACCTTCTTACTTTGTTATTTATGTTACATAAAAAATAATACAGTTAATTTATTAATCGGTCAAATTACAACAGTATTTAAGAACTATCAGCATTAAATTTAAAAAAAATGCCTTTAAGATGTCTTTTTCTTCCTGCGTTCTTTTTTGCCTTCTTTACGTTCCTCTTTGGCCAGCTCAATGCTTGCTTTAAGGGCGGACATCAGATCAACAACTTTTTCTGTACCTGGTTTTTGGGGTATTTCCACCTCTTCACCGGCAGCCCTTGACTGGATAACTTCCATTAATGCTTCCCTGTACTCGTTTGTATATTTTTCAGGATTAAAATCGGCGGCCAGGTTATTAATAAGATTCACTGCCATTTTAATTTCGTTGTCATGGAGTTTAACACTATAATCCAGTTCCGGCAGGTTTTCTGTTTTACGAACTTCATCGGGATAATACATGGTGCTCATTACCAAAACATCGCCGGCCATTCTTAAGGCAGCTAATGATTGTTTTTGCCGGATCATTACCTTAGCCACTGCCACTTTACCCGTTTCTTCCATGGCTTTCTTTAAAAGGTAATATACCTTCTGCCCCCCTTCCCCAGGTACCAGGTAATAAGCCTTGTTATAGTAAATGGGGTCAATTTCTTTTAAATCCACAAAATCTAATATATCTATACTTTTTGCTGTGGCAGCAGGCAGGTTTTCAAAATCCTCTTCTTTTAAAACAACATATTTCCCCTTTTCATATTCATAGCCCCTGACAATTTCATCCATTGAAATTTCCGTGTCGCAGTAGGGACAGTACCGCTTGTACTGCACCGGGGTTTTGCATTTTTCGTGAAGGTAATTAAATTTTATATCTTTGTTTTCGGTGGCAGCATACATTTTTACAGGAACGTGAACCAGACCGAAGCTTACCGCACCTTTCCAAAGCGGACGCACATTATCACCTCTTTAAAAACCGGCTGGTGTTATTTGTACCAGCCGGAACATGATATTATTTAATATCATTAATATTTTTTTCCGCGCAGTCTCATACTCCAATTTATCCAGCATCCTTTGGGTGCGCAGTTTATCAAAGTCTTTTTTGTGTCCCATTATTATCACCTCAAGATTAGCATGATCAGCCTGGTAATTAATTATGCTGCTGAACTGTTTATTTGATAAAATACAATATAAAATGACAGTATATTAGTGCATTGTTTCTACAGCAGAAAGGATGTTATATATATGTCCTGGATTTTACTGTTTTCAATGGCTGAAAGAATGGGCTTTATAGTGGCCATTGCCTTTTTGTTTACCCGTATATCAAGATTTCGCAGCCTTCTGGATCACACTCCCAGCATTAGGGTTAAATTATCCATGGCCCTCATTTTTGGAGCATTTGGCATCCTGGGAACTTATACCGGCATTACCATCAGTCCTGGCCAGGTGCAGCACCAGTTTCCCGGCTACCTCTCTTATGAAGATGCCATTGCTAATTCCAGGGCAATTGGAGTCATGGTAGCCGGCCTGCTAGGCGGCCCCTTAAGCGGTCTCGGTGCCGGGTTAATTGCAGGACTGCACAGGGTGTACCTGGGGGGATTCACAGGTTTTGCATGCGGCCTTTCCACCATTATCGAAGGACTTATAGCCGGTTTTGTGCATTACGGGTTGAGTAAAACCGGCAGGGTTTCGGTAGGCGCTGCCCTGCTGACAGGTATAGCCGGGGAAATAGCTCAAATGGCCATTATTCTTGTATTTGCCAAGCCTTTTGCCAAAGCGCTGGCCCTGGTAAAAATTATTGCCCTGCCAATGATTGTGGCCAACAGTTTAGGAATAGCCCTCTTTATTGCCATTGTGCACATGGTGGTAGAACATGACCGCCGCATTGGCTCAATTCAAGCCCAGAAAGCTCTTTCTATTGCTGATAAAACACTGTCATACCTGAGAAAAGGCCTAAACTACAAGTCGGCCCTGGCCACTGCCCACATCATACATGAAGAATCAAACGTTGCTGCTGTAGCTATAACAGATAAAAAACATATCCTGGCACATGTGGGGCAGGGTGCAGACCACCATTCAGCCGGCTCCCCGGTTTTAACCAGGGTCACAAAACAGGTACTGGAAGAAGGCCAGCTAAAAATTGCCACCAGCCCTTCAGAAATACTGTGCAAGCATAAAAACTGTCCTCTGCAGTCAGCAATAGTGGTCCCGCTGCACAACGGTGAAAAAGTTGTAGGGACATTAAAACTGTATTTTTCAAAACGACGGCACCCGGACAAGTTTATGATTGAGCTGGCCCGGGGGTTAGCACAGCTTTTTTCCACCCAGCTTGAACTGGGCGAAGTAGAAAAACAGGCCCGGCTGCTGCAGGATGCAGAAATAAAAGCACTGCAGGCTCAAATTAACCCTCACTTTCTATTTAACGCCTTAAATACTGTAGTCTCACTAATTCGTACCAATCCCGATGAAGCCCGCAGGGTTCTTATTGAGCTGGGAAACTATATCAGGCAGAATTTAAAGTCTTCTTTAAACAAGTGGACTACACTGGAAATTGAGCTTAAGCATGTCAAAGCATACCTGGCAGTTGTACAGGCCCGCTTCTCTAACAAGCTTCAGGTGCAGATTGATGTACCCAACCGCCTGTACAATTTAAAACTGCCCCCTCTAACCCTGCAGCCGCTGGTAGAAAATGCAGTGCAGCATGGTTTTAAAAAGATAACAGAAGAATCTTCTATAATAGTAAAGGCCGAAGATAAAGAACAGTATGCCCTGGTGGCAGTAAAAGATAACGGTTCAGGAATACAGCCCCGGGTTCTTAAAGATTTATTAAATGAAGAAAAACAGCAGGGAAAAGATAAGATCGGCTTATTAAATGTTAACGGGCGGCTGACAGGTGTATTCGGACCAGAATCAGGTTTAAATATCCAAAGTACACCCGGTGAAGGAACAACTGTAAGCTTTAAGCTGCCCATAACCAAGCATATTGATGGGAGTGAATTCAATGAGAGTAATAGTGGTTGACGATGAAGCCCCAGCCCGCGATGAACTTATCTACTTATTAAAACAGCATCCAGGCGTTAAAATTGTAGCCGAAGCGGAAGACGCCGAAGGAGCTGTTCAAGCCTGCCGCAGGGAAAGACCGGATGTGGTTTTCCTGGATATTCATATGCCCGGCAGCAGCGGTATGGAAGCAGCCCGGCAGCTGGCCCGGCTCAATGACCCTCCCCTGCTGGTTTTTGCTACAGCCTATGACCAGCACGCAGTGGAAGCATTTGAGGTAAATGCTGCTGATTATATATTAAAACCCTTCTCGGAAGAACGGGTGGAAGAAACAGTGGAAAAACTGCGCCGGCTCCTAAAAGTAAAAAAATCCGGCAGCATTATGCAACGAAAAATTGCCGTGAACGAGGACGGCCGCATACAGCTGCTGGACCCTGATGACATTGTCTATATATCCCGCCAGGGGCGGGATGTGATTATAAAAACCAAAGATAATAATTACAGCGTTAACTATACCCTTCAGCACTTGGAAAACAGGATATCCAGTGAAAATTTCTTTAAACCTCACCGCAGCTACCTGGTTAATGTGGAACAGATTGAAAAAATTGAACCCTGGTTTAATGGCTACCAGCTGGTTATGAAGGACGATGAAAAATCAAAAATACCGGTAAGCCGTGGTGGTATGAAGGAAATTCGCCGCCTGCTGGACATCTAACGCTGCATTTCATACACCCTTATCAACCATTGATACAGGGTATATGACAAAATATGCGTTATTTAAACAAATGGTGACCCTCCTATATTACAATTCTGTTAGCAATAAATTAATAACCAGTTAAACAGCTGCTAAAAAGGAGGGGAAACCATGTTTACTTTTATTGCCGCAATCATACTTTTATTCGTAGGTTATTTTACTTACGGTAAATTTGTAGAAAAAGTATTTGGCGCTGATGAAAACAGGGTTACACCGGCTTATGAAAAAGAAGACGGTGTGGACTACGTGCCCATGGAATGGAAGAGGGCAAGCTTAATTCAGCTGCTGAACATCGCCGGCCTGGGTCCCATTTTCGGTCCCATTATGGGTGCGCTTTGGGGACCGGTTGCCTTCCTGTGGATTGTAGTAGGAAGCATTTTTGCCGGTGCTGTTCATGACTACTTCTCTGGAATGCTGTCCATGAGAAATGGCGGCGCCAGCCTGCCCGGAATTGTTGGTAAATACCTGGGCAACAGCATGAGAATATTTACCAACGGGTTCGCACTTCTGCTGCTGGTGCTGGTAGGTACAGTATTTATGACCGGCCCGGCAAAACTGCTGGCCAACATGACAGCCGGCTGGATGACCCTGTCTGTATGGGTAGGAATTATTCTTGTGTACTATATCATTGCTACCCTGCTGCCGGTGGATAAAATCATCGGCCGCTTCTACCCGGCATTTGGTGCCCTGCTTCTGATCATGGCTGTTGGAGTAGGTGCATCCCTCGTAATTCAGGGTTATCAAATTCCTGAATTAACCCTGACAAACATGCACCCGAAAGGGCTGCCCATCTGGCCGCTGCTGTTCATCACTATTGCCTGTGGTGCTATTTCCGGCTTCCACGCCACCCAGTCACCAATCATGGCCCGCTGCGCACAGAATGAAAAATACGGCCGTAAAATTTTCTACGGCATGATGATTGGTGAAGGTATTATTGCTATGATCTGGGCTGCCGCAGGTATGACCTTCTACGGCGACTATGCAGTACTGGCCGAAGTGCTGAATACAGCCGGTCCTGCCGGTGTTGTTAAAGAAGTATCCACTACTCTGCTGGGTGCAGTAGGCGGTACCCTGGCAGTACTGGGTGTTATCATTCTGCCCATCACTTCAGGTGACACTGCATTCCGCAGTGCCCGGATGCTGGTTGCTGATTTCATTAACCTGTCACAAAAACCAATCAGCAAACGTTTAATGATTGCTGTTCCGCTGTTTGCTGTTGGCTTTACACTTACAAAGATTGACTTTAACTTCCTGTGGCGTTACTTTGCCTGGGCTAACCAGACAACTGCTATGATTATGCTGTGGGCAGCAGCAGTATACCTGGTTAAAAACAACAGGCTGCACTGGGTAGCTTCAATTCCGGCAGCATTCATGACGGTAGTAACATTCACCTACATTTTAATGGCGCCGGAAGGCTTCCAGCTGGATACAAGCATTGCTTATCCGCTGGGCCTAGTACTGGCACTTATCCCCATCGGCCTGTTTGCTAAAAAAGCTGTTCAAATAAACAGGGAAGCGCTAGCAGCCAGCAAACCGCTGAATAAATAAAACTCATCTCCCCCAATCGAGTAGGAGGGAGTGATTAACTCCCGTCCTCTCACACCACCGTACGTACC